>JAGQRJ010000069.1 GCA_020425635.1 Planctomycetota bacterium
CTAGGCGAAGCGCAGCTCGACGTCGAGGCCGGTGGCCTGGAGCTGGCTCAGGAGCGCGTGCGAGAGGGTCAGGCTCCGGCCGCGGTCGAGGGTCAGGCTCAAGGACACGCCGAGGCCCTCGGCCCGCAGGGTGGCCAGGACCCCCGCCTTCGCGCCGAGCTGCTCCATGAGCCAGGCCACGTGGGCGCCGACGCCGCCGCCGAGGCCCGTGTCCTCCGACGACAGGCTCCACTCGCTGGCCGTGGCCGCGCTGTCGAGCATGCCGGGCTCGGCGAGCTCGCCCTTCTTGACCATGCGCGTGGGCTTCACGCCGAGGCGCGGGCCGATCGTGGTCGGGTCGGTCTCGTTGGGCAGGATCCGCAGGGTCGCGTGTGGCATGGAGCCTCCAGTCCCTGCATTTTACGCCGCCGCGGGATCGAGTAGCCTGGCGAGCGAAGAGGCGCAGCATGACGGCCCCCCCCGACCCCGCCGAGTTCCTCGAGCGGGTGCTCCCGTTTCAGTTCCTCCCCCGCGCCCGACGCGAGGAGCTCGCCTCGCGCCTCTCGCTGCGCCGCTTCGCCGACGACGAGGTGATCGTGCGCCAGGGCGAGAACTCGCGCGCGGTGTTCCTGCTCGTCGACGGGCGGGTCTCGGTCTTCGACGAGGCCAGCGGCGTCGAGCACAACGTGATCTACGCCGGGCACTACTTCGGCGAGCGCGCCGCGCTCTTCGACCAGCCGCGGCGCCTGACCCTCCGCGCCCGGGGCGAGACCGCGGTCTACGTGCTCCCCGAGAAGGACTTCCTCGACACCGTGCGCAGCTCCCCGGTGTTCGCCATGGCGCTGGGCTCCACGCTGCAGGTCAAGCAGGGGATCTTCCTCGCCTTCCGCCGGCTCTACGCCAAGGTCCTGAACCTCATGGACCGCGGCGAGTTCCTCCTCGCCGAGCTCGTCGACGAATACCGCCTCCTGCGCCCCGCGCTGCACGCGCACCTCGACGAGACGCGGATCGACACCGGGGCGCTGGCCTACGCCGTGGGTCGGCTGCCGGGCACCGTGACCCTCACGACCTTCTACTACCTCGCCGGGAGCTTGCCCTCGCTCTACCACGACCCCGACCGCCTGTTCCCGCGGGTCAGCACCCGGGCCCGGCGACGGCTGGCCTGGGAGATCTTCCCCGGCAAGCTCATGGTCTTGCTCCGCGACGGGATCTCGGACATTACCGACTTCCTCACCTGCCTCTGCTGCTACGCCGTCGAGGCCTACAAGCTCCGCGCGCGCTTCCGCACCTCCGAAGACCTCGTGCGCCTGCACGAGCTCGCCGCCGGGGTCGACGCCCAGCGCGAGGCCGAGCTGCTCTCGACCCTGCGCCTCGACCCCGAGGAGGTCCAGGGCCTGCGCAACCTCTGGGGCTCGCAGGTGTGGATCCGGCTCAAGGAGCTCGTGCTGCACCACGAGGACGTCGCCTTCGAGGTCGACCAGCAGATCGACAACTACAACTCGCGCGCGGCCGAGGTGTGGGTCAGCCAGATCCGCCAGGCCGCGTCGCGGCTCGTCGACCTCGAGGACCCCGAGCTGCGCGTGCACCTCGTGTCCTCCAACACGCACTCGGTCTCGAACTGCCTCTCGCCCTACTTCCCGCACCACGCCGACGAGATCCTCGCCTGGGGCCGCGAGCACCGCGCGCACCTGATCGGCGCCGAGTGCGAGGGCGCGGCGTGCGGGGCCTGGAGCAACGCCAGCGACCTGCTCTACGTGCTCGGGCGCGACTTCCTCGCCGCGCACCCCGAGCAGGCCGCCCTGCGGGCCGCCGAAGACACCGCCGCCGGGCACGTGAACCTCGAGGGCACCGCCTACACCGGGATCGAGGTCGACCTGTTCGACGTGCGCGCCCTCGACCGCGCGGCCCTCGACCCCGCGCTGAGCGTGCCCGAGGTCGAGCACCCGACCCTGATCGTCAACGTCGACTACGCCTTCGGGCAGCAGGCCGAGGAGATCCTCAGCAACCTGCTCTACACCTTTGGCAGCGCGGTGCGCTCGGTGAACGTGCTCGGCAAGGCCGGCGGGCTCAAGGGCCAGCGCGGCGACGTGCTCCTGCCCCGCGCGACCCTGCTCCAGACCAACGACGAGCTCTACCCGCTGCCCAACCCCGACCTCGACCGCGACACCGTGCAGGCCCTGATCCCGGGGCGCGAGGTCCACGAGGGCCCGGTGCTCACCGTGGCCGGGACCCTGCTCCAGGACCGCCCGCTGCTCATGTTCTACAAGCGGATCTGGCGCTGCGTGGGCCTCGAAATGGAGGGCAGCTTCTTCGCCCGCCAGCTCGTGGCCGCCGTCGAGAGCGGCGTGGTGCGCCCCGACGTGCGCTCGCGCTTCGTCTACTACGTGAGCGACGTCCCGCTCAAGACCGGCCACAACCTCAGCCAGGGCCTGCACCCCTCCGAAGGCGTCCCCCCGCTCTACGCGGTCACCCGCGCCATTCTCAGCCGGATCCTCGCCGCGGAGTAGGCCGCTCCGGCCTCCCCGCGCTGGGGCTGGCCTTGGCCTCGGACCCAGCGACGCGGGGCCGCGCGACCGCGGGCGGAGGCAAGCTCCGCCCCTACGGCTCAATGCCTCGACGCTCGCGGCATTCTCGCGCGACAGGCCTGCCTGCTCGTGGCCTGCCTGCTCGTGGCCTGCCTGCTCGTGGCCTGCCTGCTCGTGGCCTGCCTGCTCGTGGCCTGCCTTCTCGTGGCCTGCCTGCTCGTGGCCTGCCTTCTCGTGGCCTGCCTGCTCGTGCTCCTGCCTTCCCCTGCCTTCTGCCTTCAATGTAGGGGCGGAGCTTGCCTCCGCCCGCGCTCCGCGCCGCGCCCTCGCGCAGGTCTCCGCGTCAGTGGACCACCGGCTGGCTCGCCTGGCCGAGCTCGTTCGAGCCGACGGACAGGACCTTCCCTGCGAGGGACCCCTCGCGGTAGGTGTCCGCCTCGCCGGAGAGCTCCCCCTCGACGTCCCACACCCAGGTGCGGGTGGTCGGCGCGTCGAAGCCCTCGGGGATCGGGTCGCGGAAGAACGACCACAGCTTCAGCTGCCCAGGGCCGCCGGCCGCCTCCTCGACCTCGGCGAGGGTCAGCTCATGGGCGGCGGCGCGCTGCGCGTACTCCGCGCCGCACAGCTCCTGGGCCACGTCCGCCGAGACCTTCGGCGCCGGCGCGGGCGCGCGCAGGAGCTGCACGCGGACGAGCTTCCCCTCGCGGAAGCTGGCCTCGAGCCAGCCGGGCTTGGCGCCCCCGAGCTTCCACTCGGCGCCGTCCTTGAGGTTGCCGCCGGCCGCAGAGCGAGCCCCCTCGGGGGTGCGCGGGACGTTGCCGAGCGCGGCCTCGACCTCTTCCAGGCTCATGTCGAACTTCAGCGGCCCGAGGCCCGACTCGAAGGCCTCGAGCCCGCTCTTCCCGGCGACGTAGCCGCTCCCCCCCGCGCCGCCCTGCCCAGGGCAGCCGCACAGCAGCGTCGCGACCAAGATCGCGCAGCAGTTCCTCATGGTGTCTCCTCCCTCGGCCCGCGACGGTAGCCAGACGGGCGCGGCTTGGCAACGAGCTGCCGGCTCCGTCGCTTCACGGACCCAGCGAGCCGCGTCCGTGCGCGGTGCTGGACCTCGGAGGCACGCGGTCGATCCGGCAGCCGGGTGCGGCGCGACGAGCGCGGTCGCGCGCGGCCCCCGTGGGGCGTGCGCAGGGGCCTTTGCGGTCAGCGGTGGAGGTGACCGGCCCGCGAACGACTGCGTCGCTCGAGCCGCTC
>JAGQRJ010000495.1 GCA_020425635.1 Planctomycetota bacterium
GCAGGCGGGTCGCGGTTCAGGGGCGGAGTCGGAGTCGGGGGCGGCGTCGGGAAGAAGGCGACGCGGGTGAGCGCGACGGCGGGCGGAGGCAAGCTCCGCCCCTACGGCTAGGTGGCCTGAGGTTCCAGGATTGGCGTCGGCGTCGGTGTCGGTGTCGGCGTCGGTCTCGGTCTCAGCGTCGGTCTCGGCGTCGGCCTCGGCGTCGGCGTCGGCGTCGGCATCGGCGTCGGCATCGGCGTCGGAGTCGGACTCGGCGTCGGTGTCGGCGTCGGCCTCGGACGCGGCCTCGGCCTCGGCGTCGGACTCGGCGTCGGACTCGGTTTCGGACTCGGACTCGGCGTCGGCGTCGGCCTCGGCCTCGGTGTCGGACTCGGCGTCGGCCCCGGCCGCGGCCCTCGCTAGAACTGGGCCAGCCGCGTGCGCAGCCAGGGCATGAACGCGGGGTTGGTCCACATGAAGGGTGTGTGCTCGCCGGCGAAGCGGTCGACGATCCGGTCGAGGATCGCGTCGTAGGCGGGGGCGAAGGCCTGGGCGGAGGGGGCGGCGATCGCGGCGTCGTGCAGCGCGCGCTCGTGGGCGGGGTAGTCGCGGTCGCGCATGAGCTGACGGGTCAGGTGCTGCAGGCCCTGGGTGCGCTTCAGGCCGCGCTGGGCCCAGCGGTCGAGGCCGTCGAAGTCGCTGCGCGCGCTGGGCAGCGCGGCGCTGCGCCGGAGCCAGGACCACAGGCGCTCGAGGTCGCCCGCCTCGAGCTCGTGGCTGTACCAGCTGCGCAGGGGCTGGCGCGAGTCGGGCTGCGCGTCCTCGGCGTCGACCAGGTCGACCACGACCTCGGCGGGGAGCGCGGCGTCGAGGCAGGCGTCCATGGTCGGCGTGCGGTTGAGCAGGCTGAGCTCGGTCGCGGTGTGGTTCGTCACGCGGCGCACGATCCCGCGCACGCCGGGGACGGCGGTCACCGCCCACAGCTCGTCTTGCCCGCGCCACGCGCCGTCGAGGGGCACGTAGAGCAGGCGCCCGATCCGGCCCGCGCCGCCGTCGCCGAGCTCGCCGCGGCGGGTCAGCTCGCCGAGCAGGACCTGCGAGACCACGCAGCCCAGGCTGTGGGCGACCACGCGCAGGTCGCGCGACGCGCTCAGGCCCTGGGCCTGGGCCAGCGCGGCGCGGTGATCCAGGACGCGCTCGAGGGCGTCGGTGAGCTGCAGCGCCGCGTCGCGGCCGGGGGTGTCGGTGTAGTCGCCGACCCCGATCACGAGCTGGTAGCGCGCAGAGAGCCCGCTGAGGGCCAACAGGTCGCTGAAGTTCGCCCCGATCCCGGGGAAGAGCAGCACGAGCTCGCGGGTCGGGTCGAGGGGGCCCACCGGGACGAAGTGCGCGCGGCGGCCGTTGTTCGCGACCCGCGCGGCCCAGTCGTCCTTGGCCGCGGCCGCGTTCGCGCGCGCGAACAGGTCCGGGTCGAGGGGCGCCGCGAGGGCGGTGTGGCCGGCGTCGAGGCGCTCGACCCGCGCGCTGGCGCCGGGCACGTAGGTCGCGCTGCCGCCGAACAAGAGCGTCAGCGAGCTGCCGCCGCGGGCGACCAGGGCCAGGTCGAGCCGGCCGTCGCCGTCGAGGTCGCCGCCGACCCCGCGCACGGGCTTGCTCCAGGCGCAGGGCAGGTGCCGTTGGCGGACCGCGGCGCCGTCCCACCACACCGCGAGCACGCCGTGCCCGTCGCTGAGCCGCGGCGCGCGCTCCACGCTGAACAGGAACATGCCGCGCCCGGCCGGTCCGCCGCGGGCGGCGCTGACGAAGCGCGCAGGGGGCAGGTCGATCCGGCGCTGCCCGCCGTCGAGCCACACCACGCTCCCGCTCGAGCCGGCGTAGGCGACCTCGTCGCGCTGGTCGCCCTCGAGGTCCGCGCAGGCGACGTCGCGGACGGCGCCGACGCCGGTCCCGAGTTGACGCGCGAGGGGGCCCGCTGCGGGGAAGCTCAGCGCCGCGTCGAAGGTCCGCGCGAGGAGCACGTCGGCGCCGCGGTCGCCGTCGTAGTCGCCGCTCGCGACCGCGGGGGCGCCCTCCCCCGGGAGGGCTTCGCGGGTGAAGCGCCCGCTGCCGTCGTTGCGCAGGACGAGCGCGCCGCGCGGGCCGCTGAGCACGAGGTCGAGGTCTCCGTCGCGGTCGAGGTCTGCGCTGGCGACGCCGGTGGGGCGGCCGCAGTCGGGGCTCCCGCGCCAGGGGAGCGCGTCGGGCACGAAGCTGAAGCGCCCGCTGCCGTCGTTGCGCAAGAGGTAGGGCTCGGGGCGCGCGCGGCGGTCGAGCAGGCGCCAGAAGGGGCGCAGCAAGCCGCCCCCGCGCGAGACCACGGCCAGGTCGAGGTCGCCGTCGCGGTCGAAGTCTCCCACGCAGGCGTCGAGCGCGCGGTCGCGCAGGCTCGGCAGCCGGTCGCTGGCCTCGTGGAAGCCGCCCTGGCCGTCGTTGAGGAAGAGCTGATTGGCCTCGGTCGAGGCCCGGTAGACGAAGAGGTCGAGGTCGCCGTCGCGGTCTGCGTCGAGGGCGCACACCCCTTGGGCGTCGCCCCCCGTGCGCACGCGCTGTTCGCGGAAGGCGAACTCAGGGTTCGCGGTCTGACCCCACGCGCAGGCGGCGGCGAGGATCAGGCACGGTGAGAGCTCGAAGCGGTTCATGCGTCACCCCTCAAGGCGGCGGGGGCGTGCAAAGCGCTGGCCAGCCAGGGAGCCGCGCAGCGGGCCGCAATTCCTTTGGGTTTGCGCGCGCGTTCCGCACGCTGGCGCGCAGGGGCGCCGCGCGTCGTCGAAATCCCGATATCCGATCGCGTGCGCTCGGCGCACGCGGCGGGCGCCAGGCTCTGTCCGCTGATTCAGGCAATGGCCTCGCGCCGCACTCGTCGTCGTCCGACAAGGCGGGAGCCGGTCCGAGCGTAATGGGGTTACGTGGCCGGCGACCAACGCAGTCGGCGGCGGCGAGGGCAAGCGAGGGCGTTGGCTGAGTTTGCGGCCGGCCCTCCAGGTCGCAAACTCACCCCGACGTGGCGAGTTTGCGGGCTGCGCCGGAGCGAGTCGGCGGCTCTGCCGCCGCGAGCGAGGCGCAAGCGACCGTGTGTAGGCGGCCGCAGGCCGGGTCTCACTGTCTTGAACAACACTGCTGGCCGCACGTCGAATCCACGAGCGGAGCGAGGGGTGAGACGTGCGGGCTACGAGCCGACCGCGTTGCCCTTGTTGCGCTGGGGAGGCCAGCTCCCGGTGCGGCGCTCCGCCGGCTCGATCTCCTCCTTGGGGAGGGCGACGATCGCGTCGCAGTCGATCATGGGGCAGTGGTGCTTCTCGTCTTCGCCGTAGAGGGGCTGCAGACGCGAGGGCAAGGACCCGCACTTGGGGCAGGTCCAGGGGCCCGGGCGGTCGCGGAAGCGCTCGCTCCAGGGGACCGACCCCCGCTTGCCCGAGGCGGCCTTCTTCTTCTTTTTCTTCTTCTTCTTGGCCGGCGGCGCCTCGCTCGCGGCGAGCTTGGCGGCGGTCTTCTTGCGCGCGGAGGTCTTCTTCCTGGCGGCGGTCTTCTTGCGCGTGGACGTCTTCTTCTTGGCGGCGGTCTTCTTGCGCGTGGACGTCTTCTTCTTGGCGGCCGTCTTCTTGCGCGTCGACGCCTTCTTCTTGGCGGCGGTCTTCTTGGCCGAGGTCTTCTTCTTGGAGGTCTTCTTCTTCGCCACCGCGCCGCGCTCCTCTAGCAGGTCCGCCTCGCCACCTTCGTGGTCGAGCTCCCCTCACCAGGAATTGGGCGCAGAGTGTAGCTGAATCTCGCCGCCAACGGGACCTCGGGTGCGTGATACCGTACCCGGGTGCAGGTGAGACTCGACCAGAGCGGAGGCGACGGGCAGGCCGTCCTGGCGCTGACCGGCGCGAAGGGCGAGCTCCTCGACCAGCTGGCTCGCCTGGCCAGCGCGCGGGAGCACGAGCAGGCGCTGCGCCTGCGGGGCGCCCACGCGATCGTCACCGACGCGCCCCACGGCGCCTTGCGGGTGTTCGTCGACCTGCGCGACCCCCAGCACGGCGCGGCGCGGGTCCGGCGCGGTCCGGCCATGATCACCCACACCTGGAAGCTGCCCTGGCTCGTGGTCGAGGGCCCCGGCTACCGCGCTGAGGTCTTGCGCTGGACCCACGTCCGCGCGCGGAAGCGCTTCCGCGGGGGCGGGGTGCAGGCCAAGACCACCCGCGCCGAGCTCGACGTGCTCGCGGTCCGGCGCGGCGAGCGCTGGGCGCGCCTCCCCCTGCGCGGACCGACGCGGGTGCTGCGGGTCGAGCTCAAGGACGCCCTCGAGGCGCCCCCGCCCCGACCCCTGCCGTCGACGATCCCCCTCGGGCGCGGCTCCCGCGCGCCCCTCGCGGTGGGCCTCGCGACCAGCCTGCTCCTGCTCGTGGGGCTCCCCTGGGCCGTGCACAGCCTGATCCCCGCGCCGCCGGCGACCACCGCCGAGGCCGACGCGGGCACCCTGGCGGTGGTGCACTCGCTGATCCACGCCCGCGACGTGGAGGCCCGCCGCGCCGGCGCGTGCCTCGCCAGCCGGCTCCCCAGCGAGCAGCGCGGCCGCCTCCTGCGCCGCAGCTTCGAGCGCGAGCCCAACGCCCTCGCCCGCGCCCTGATCCTGGACCTCATGGTCGAGGCCGGCGAGGAGGAGCGCAGCCGGGTCGCGCAGGTCTACCGCAACGGGCAGCGAACCCTCGAGGAGCGCCTCCACGCGCTGCGCAGCCTGGCGCGGCGCCGGGACCCCCGCGCGCTGGACCTGGCGCTCCTCAGCCTCGAGCGCGGCCTCGCGCCCGAAGAGCTGCGGCGGCTGTGCCTGGCGGTGGTCGCCGACCCCCCGCCGGCGTTTCGCGAGCGGGCCGTGAGGGTCTTGAGCCTCGTGGCCAGCGAGGACTCGAGCCTCTCGATCCGCGCGGCGGCCGCCTGCGAGCTGTGCGCGCTGCTCGACGCGCCCCCGGATCTGGGACCCCTGCTCGACCTCGTGCTCAACGCCCCGGAGCGCCGCCTGGCTCCCCGCCTGACTCGGGCCTGGTTGGCCCAGAGCCCCTCGATCGCCGCGATCGAGAGCCGGCTGCAGCGCCCCGAGCTCGACGCCGGGGTCGCCGCGCTCCTCCGCCAGACCCTCGCGAACCGCAAATAAAGGACTTAGCGGCCAATCGGGGCGGGACGCCCGGATCCGCCCGGATCCACCCCGCGGGCCCGGGGAGCGGAATCGGTCTGAGCAGGGGGGTTCTCGCAGTCGAGAATGTTAAACTGCCCGGGAGAGGCGAATGGCGCGTGGCCAACGACACGCTGAGCGAGCCGAATCTCTACGTCGGTCTGTTGGCGATTCGCAACGAGTTCATAAACATCTCTGAACTCAAGCATTGCCTGGACGTCCGGCGCAAGATTCACGTGAAGTCCAAGCAAGCGCTGCCCCTCGGGGAAGTGCTCGTTCAGCAGCGGTACCTCACCCCGCAAGACCTCGAATACCTGCGCATGATCGAGCAGGCCGACCCCGGCCAGCAGCCGAGCCTCGCGGACATCGAGGCCGAGGTCGACAAGCAGATCGCCGAGCTCAAGCCCGGCGTGCAGTTCGCCCACTACAAGATCCTCGGCGAGCTCGGGCGCGGCGGCATGGGGATCGTGCTGCGCGCGGTCGACCTCGACCGCGACGACATGGAGGTCGCGCTCAAGATCTTGATCGGCGGCACCAACGCCACCGTGCGCGATATCGAGCGCTTCAAGAAGGAGGCCACGGTCATGGCCCCCCTGGTCCACCCCGGGATCGTGAAGATCCTCGAGGTCGACCGGCACAAGGGCATGGACTTCATCGCCATGGAGTTCGTCTCCGGCGTGAGCCTCAAGCAGCTCGTCGGAGACAAGCCGCTCAACGGCGACGAGGCGCTGTTCGTGATCAAGTCCGCGGCCGAGGCCGTGGGCTTCATGCACAGCCACGGGATCATTCACCGCGACATCAAGCCCGAGAACATCATGGTCCGCCCCAACGGCGAGGCCGTGCTCATGGACTTCGGGCTCGCGGGCTGGGAGAAGATCGAGATCCTCGCGGGGCGCGGCTCGATCGGGACCCCCATGTATCAGCCTCCCGAGCAGGCCGACGTGGGCGGACCCTTCGGCAAGATCTCCGAGGCCTCGGACGTCTACGGCCTGGGCGCGACGCTCTACTTCCTGATCACCGCCCGGCACCCCTTCCTCGGGCGCAGCGTGAAGGAGGTCCGCGAGAAGATCAAGAAGGTCCCCCCGGACTCGCCGCGCCAGCTCAACCCCAAGATCCACGCCGCGGTCGACGCCCTCTGCCTGCGCTGCCTGCGCAAGAAGCAGTCCGAGCGCTTCTCGACGCCCAAGGAGCTCGGCGACCACGCCGACAAGGTGCTCCCGATCGTCGCCAAGGACGAGAAGATCGACGTCGAGACCCGCGTCCAGCGCCGGATCGCCGCCGCCACCCGCAAGTCGCAGCAGAAGAGCGACACCGGGCGCACGGGCAAGCCCAACCCGCGCAGCAAGACGAGCAAGACCAGCCGCACCGGCAAGGTCACCAAGACCACCAAGGCCCTCAACCGACGCAGCGGGGTCGGCAAGATCCGCTCTGACCAGGGCCGCGTCCGCCGCGGCCCCGCGCGCAAGGGCACCCCCAGCGCGCGCACCCAGACCGAGGAAGAGGGCGGCGCGAGCAACGCCAGCTTCGTGATCGTCGGCGTCGCGGTGTTCCTCGTGATCACGCTGCTCGTGGTGGCGATCGTGCTCGCGACGTGATCCTGCTTCGCGCAGCCGCCGCCGCGCGCGCGGCGGAGCGCTCGCTGGCCGGGCCTCGACCCGTGGGTGCGTGCTCGCCGCGCGCGCGTGGTAGAAACGCTGCATGAGCAACGCCGTCCTCGAGGTCAAGGAGCTGGTCAAGGTGTTCGGGGAGACCCGCGCCGTCGACGGGCTGAGCTTCCACGTCGAGCAGGGCGAGATCTTCGCGCTCCTCGGGCCCAACGGCGCGGGCAAGTCGACCACGATCCGCTGCCTGACCACGCTCCTGCACCTGACCTCGGGGTCGATCGCCGTGTGCGGGCACGACGTGGTCAAGGAGCCCGACGCGGTGCGCACCTGCCTCGGCTACGTGCCGCAGGAGCTGGCCCTCGACCGGCACCTCACCGGGCGCGAGCACCTCGAGCTCAGCGCGCGGCTCTACCGCCTGCCGCGCGCCCAGGCCAAGGCCCGGATCGCGGAGCTGCTCGAGCTCGTCGAGCTCGCCGAGCGCGCCGACGACCCGGCCAAGACCTACTCCGGCGGCATGAAGAAGCGCCTCGACCTGGCGTGCGGGCTCCTGCACCAGCCCAAGCTGCTCGTGCTCGACGAGCCGACCCTCGGGCTCGACGTGCAGACCCGGCACCGGATCTGGACCTTCGTCAGCCGCCTGCGCGAGTCGGGCACGACCGTGCTCATGACCACCCACTACCTCGACGAGGCCGACCAGCTCGCCAACCGGATCGCGGTGGTCGACCACGGCAAGATCGTGGCCCAGGGCAGCGCGGCCGAGCTCAAGCAGGGATTCGGCGGGCAGGTGCTCAAGCTCGAGCTCGACGGCGACGCGGCGCTGAGCGAGGCCCAGTGGACGGCCGTGCGCGCGCTCGAGGGGGTGAGCCACGCCGAGCCCCGCGGGAAGCGGATTCTGTTCGTGTGCGCCGACGCTCAGGCGCTGGTCGCGCCGCTGACCGCCTGGCTCGAGGGCGAGGGCCTGGCGCTGCAGTCCCTGAGCTTCGGTCCGCCCGGGCTCGACGACGTGTTCCTGAAGCTGACCGGTCACGCCCTGCGGGATTAGGGCTCACGGGGCGGCGCTCGGCGACCGCCTCCAGGGTCGGGAGCGACGCGCGCAGCCCGACCGCCCCCAGCGCCAGCACGCCGACCGCCGTGCAGACCACACTCGTGAGCGCGCCGAAGTCGCTCGGCGACGCCCCGCCGGCGAGCGCGTGGACGCGGTAGACGTTCCCCTCCAACCACACCCCGAGGTGGGTGTAGACGTAGGGGTAGGCCGCGATCGCGCACCAGCCGCCGACCAGGGCGCCGACGCGGAGGCCCTCGACCCGGAGCTTCGCGCTGCGCGGCACCGTGCGCCACACCGTCGCCCACACGATCCCCAGCGCCGCGCACAGCGCGAGCGCGCGGGCGAAGCGCACGCAGCCCATGAGGAAGAACTCCGCCTGGGCGGTCGGCGAGTCGCAGTGCGCCTCGAGCATGCGGTTCCAATCGATCGCGAGGTCGTCTCCCCCTGCTCCCACGACGCGGTCGGGCCCGCCGGACAGCACGAGGAACTCGCTGTCTCCGCGCTGGACGAGGTACCAGCGGCTGGGGCTGCGGGAGATCACCACGTAGTCGGCCTGCAGCGCGCGTCCGCGCTCGGGGGGCACGTCGAGGCACCACGCCTTGCTGAGGTCGACCCTGCGACCGTCGTGGCCGCGGGGGTAGAGCTGGGTGGCGCCCACGAGCTCGGGGTCGCCGTCGTTGGCGAGCGTGAAGGGCCGGCCCCAGGGGTCGTAGATCGGCGGGAAGCGTCGCCCCGAGTCGAGCCCGGCCGCGAGCACGGCGTCGAACTCCGCGAGGGACGCGTGGCTGTAGTAGCCGCCCAGCAGGTAGCTCCGGGTGCTGTAGTGCGGCGCGAAGTCACGCAGGAGCGCCGGAGCGAGGGCAGCCCCGAGCAGGCACAACCCCGCGAGCGCCAGCCCGACTCGGCTCATGGGCAGCCGCGCCGAGCGCGAGCGGGCGCGGGCGGCCCAGCTCGAGCGACGGCAGGTTGAGCGCGGGGTGACGGAAACGGACATGCTTCGACTCCAGTGCCCGAGACGACGCACGCGGGAGGCCGGTCTCCGGTCGGCTCTAAGTCCCGCCCCGCGGACCCGCGGAGCGCGCGGACCGATAACGCCGGCGACAGCCCCGTCGAGGGTTCACAGCAGGGCGTCGGGCCGGCGCGCGCACACCGACGAAGGTGGCGTGCCTCCGGGGATCAGGCTGCTGGTGGGACGTATCCTGCTCGAGACGAGCGCTGCGGCCCTGGGGCGCCGCGCGCCCCTACCCGAGGTCGACCTCGCGGCCGTCGCGGAAGATCCGCGTGATCTCGAGGGTGTCGGCGTCGACCTCGAGCACGTCGGCGTGGGCGCCGGCGACGAGGCGCCCGAGGTCCTGACGGCGGAGCGCGTCGGCCGGGTGCTTGGCGAGCAGGAGGCTCGCGGCCTGGGGCTCGAGGCCCAGGCCGACCGCGTGCTTCAGCGCCTGGTCGAGGGTCAGCACCGAGCCGGCGAGGGTCCCGTCGGCGAGGGTCGCGCGCCCCTTGGCCACGCACACCCGCTGCCCCCCGAGCTCGCTCTCGCCGTCGCCGCAGCCGGCGGCGCGGATCGCGTCGGTGACCAGCGCGATCCGCCCGCGGGCCGAGCGCAGCGCGAGCCGGGCCAGGGCCGGGTGCACGTGCTCGTGGTCGAGGATCAGCTCGGAGATCACCTCGGGGTGCTCGAGGGCCGCGGCGGCGAGGCCGGGCTCGCGGTGGTGCAGCCCGCGCATGGCGTTGAACAGGTGGGTCACGCCGCGGGCGCCGGCCTCGAAGGCGGCCTGGGCCTGGTCGAAGCTGGCCTCGCTGTGGCCGAGGCTCACGCGCACCCCGCGCCGCGCGAGCTTGGGGATCAGCTCCAGCGCGCCCGGGAGCTCGGGGGCGAGGGTCACCGCGGCCACGGGCCCGATCATGAGCAGGGGCTCGATCTCGGCCCAGTTGGGCGCGCGGCAGTGGTCGGGCTGCGCGCCGCGCCGCGCGTCGTTGAGGTAGGGGCCCTCGAGGTGCACGCCGAGCAAGCGCGCGCCCTGGCGGTCGGGGGGCAGGCAGGCGACCGCCGACACCGCCCAGGCGAGGTCCTCCATGGGCGCGGCGACCGTGGTCGGGCAGAGCGCGGTCGTCCCGTGGCGCAGGTGGAAGCGCGCGAGCTTGGCGATCCCCTCCTTGCCGTCCATGACGTCGGCGCCGTCGCCGCCGTGGACGTGCAGGTCGACGCAGCCCGGGAGCAGCAGCCGGTTGGGCGCGTCGCCTTCGCGCAGCGACTCGACCCGCCCGTCGTCGAGGACGAGGGTCCCGCGCAGCAAGCCGCCGTCGGGGGTGGCGATCCGGCCGCTGAGGATCACCCGCTCAGCCACGGGCGCCCCGCACCCGCGCCGCGAGCTCCGCGCGATCGATCCCGAGCACCTGGCCGGCCTGCACGATCGGGCGCCCGCCGACGTAGACGTTGCGCACGGCGCTCTCGGCGACCATGGAGCCGGTGAACGCGCTGACGAGGGCGTCGCCTCCGTCGAGGCTCGCGGGCAGGAGCGAGGGGTCGTCGAGGTCGACGGTCACGAAGTCGGCCCAGCGGCCGGGCTCGAGGCTCCCTGCCTCGAGGCCCAAGACCCGCGCGCCGTTCTTCGTCGCCAGGTCGAACACCCGCCCCGGCTGGGGCTGGCCGCCGTCGGCGGCGCTGAGCTGGCCCATTTCCAGGCGGTCGACGCGCTGGAGCATTTCGGCGGTGCGCGCCTCGAGCCAGGCGTTGCAGGTGGCGTTCATGTCGGTGCCGACCGCGACCGGGACCCCGGCCTCGAGCAGCTCGCGCAGCGGGCAGATCCCGTCGCCGAGGAGCATGTTGGTCGTGGGGTTGGTCACCAGCGCGCCGCCGC
Organism: Planctomycetota bacterium; assembly: GCA_020425635.1. GTDB lineage: Bacteria > Planctomycetota > J058 > J058 > J058 > JAGQRJ01. The sequence goes on from JAGQRJ010000495.1 coordinate 10,675, forward strand.
GCTCGGCGAGCAGCTTGCGCTCGGGCTCGGTCAGCCAGATCCCGTGGACCAGGGTCGTGCGCGGCCCGAGCACGCCCCAGCGCTCGAGGGCGAACAGCGGGGTGAAGCCCGTGTGCTCCTTGGCGTAGGAGACGTCGTCTTGCTGCTCGGCGAGGTGAATGTGCCAGGGGACGTCGAGCTCCTCGGCGAGGGCGGCCGCGGCCTCGATCGCCTCGCGGCTGGCGCCGTGCAGCGAGTGCGGCGCGGGGAGCACGCGCACGCAGGGGTCGTCGGCGTAGCGCGCCGCCAGCGCGCGGGTGCGCGCGATCGCGTCGGGCCAGGGCTCGGCGAAGCGCTTCTGCCCTTCGCGGCTCGCGCGGTCGTAGAGCGTGCGCAAGAAGCCGACCCGCAGCCCGACCCGGCGCGCGGCGCCGATCACGAGCTCGGCCAGGCGCGCGTCGTCGGGGGTGAAGTCGCCCTGGCGCGTGTGCACGTAGTGGAACTCGCCGACCGCGGTCACCCCCGCCAGGGCCATTTGGCTGAAGCAGAGCAGCGCCGCCGCCTCGAGGGCGGCCTCGTCGAGGGAGAGCACCAGCGGGTAGAGGTGCCGCTCGACCCAGTCCTTGAAGCTCCGCGGGTGGTCGCCCGCGCCGCGCAGCAGGACCTGGAAGCAGTGGCTGTGCGCGCTCACCCCGCCCGGCGCCAGGGCCTGGCCCGCGAAGTGGACCTCGCGCGCGCCCGGGGCCTGGGCGCGGAGCTCGGGGAGCGGGCCGACCGCGACGACCCGGCCTCGGTCCACGAGCAGACCGTGGGCCGACTGGAACGTCCTCGCGGTGTGCACCCAGTCGGCGGAATACAGCTCCACCGAGTCCTCCTCCCCGGGCGCCGGCGTCGGCATGCGTCGCCGGGCCCCCGGGGCTACTCTAAGCGGTGTGAATCCCGGAAGCGACGACCCGCTCACGCAGGGCGAGTTCGACTCGGGCGCCGACGGGGTCGCGCCGCGCACGGTCGGGCCCTACGAGATCCTCGAGGAGCTCGGCCGGGGCTGCATGGGCGTCGTCTACCGCGTGCGCCGCCCGTCCGACGGCCAGGAGTTCGCGCTCAAGGTCGTCCTCGACGAGCGCCCCTCCGCCGAAGCCCTCGGCCGCTTCGCGCGCGAAGCCCAGGTCGGGATCCGCCTGCGGCACCCCGGGATCGTGCCGGTGGTCGACCTCGGCCAGGCCGGGGGCCGGATGTACCTCGTCATGGAGTACTGCCCCGGGCCGACGCTCAAGGACCGGCTGCGCGCGGGCAGCCTGACCTCGACCGAGGCCGCGCTGCTCGTGGCCGAGGTCGCGGACGCGGTCGCCGCCGCCCACGAGCAAGGCGTGCTCCACCGCGACCTCAAGCCCGCGAACGTGATCCTCGACGAGCGCACCGGGGCGCCGCGGGTCACCGACTTCGGCCTCGCCCGCGACCAGCGCGACAACCGCTCCCTGACCGCCTCGGGCCAAGCCGTGGGCACCCCGTCGCACATGGCGCCAGAGCAGATCCGCGGGCTCGAGATCGACGCGCGGGCCGAGGTGTGGGCGCTGGGGGTCGTGCTCTACGAGTGCCTCTCCGGCCGGCTTCCGTTCCCGGCCGAGACCTACACCGAGGTCGGGCGTCAGATCCTGCACGAGGAGCCGCCGAGCCCGGGCGGCGACAACCCGGCCCTCGCCGCCTACGCCCTGGCCATGCTCTCCAAGTCGCCCGAGCACCGCCCGGAGAACCCGCGCGTCGTCGCCCAGCGCCTGCGCGAGCTCGCGGACCCTGCCGCCGTCGAGCCGCCGCCGGCGGGGGGGCCGCTCTCGGGGCCGCTGGCCCTGGGCGCGGTCGCGGGGGCCACGACGCTGGTGCTCGCCTTGCTCCTGGGCTGGCTGCTCCTCTGGGAGCCCACGGCCAGCGCGGGGCCGCCGCCGCCGCCTCCCGTCGAGCCCGACTCCGCGACGTCGACCCCCGACCCGCGCGGCGAAGCGCTCCTCGAGGAGGCCGAGCGCCTGGCGGCGGAGCGGGAGGTCGCCGAGCGCGTGCTGCCGCTCCTGGCCGAGGCGGAGCCGCTCCTGCAGGGCCGCCCCGAGCTGCTCCAGCGCCTGCTCCTCGGGCGGCTCGACCTCCTGGTCAATCGCGGCCGCTACGAGGAGGCGCTCGCCGCCGCGGAGGCCTTGATCGCCAAGGCGGAGCCGGCCCTGGCCTACCCCGCGCGACGCCTCAAGGGCTGGGCCCTGTTTCGCCTCGACCAGCGCGAGGCGGGCATGCAGGCTTGGCGAGAGCTGGCCGAGCTCGACCCCGAGGGGGTGGAGGGCTTCGCCGCCCGCAGCCGGGTCGCGTTCTTCAGCGGCGACACGGCGCACGGGGCCGAGTACAACCGCAAGGCGCTCGACCTCGAGGACCCGCTGCAGCCGCGGGGCTTCCTGCGCGAGACCGCGGGCTACGGCGCCTTGCAGGAGGGCGACACGGAGCGGGCCCTCGAGTGGCTGAGCGAGGCGGAGCGGCTCGTGCCCGACTCGCCGCGGGTGA
>JAGQRJ010000496.1 GCA_020425635.1 Planctomycetota bacterium
CCTGGGCGAGCTGCGCGCGCTGCGCGGGGTCGCCCACCGCCTCGAGGGGGAACCCGAGGGTCACCACCCGCCTGCGGACCCCGACCCCGGCCAGCGGCGCGCCGCCAGTCTCGTAGGCGAGCAGCGCCTCGGCCCCGGCCCCCGGGGTCAGCACGTCGGGAGTCTCGGGCACGTAGCGCCCGGCCGAGAAGTCGAGCAGGCCCAAGGCCGCGAAGGGGCCGCCCACCGCGGGCCGGGCCACGAACACGCCGGCGTCGTCGGCGACGTAGGCCGCGCCGAGCTGGGCGTCGAGGAAGCCCACCCCGCCGCCGCGGGCGCCGAGGTCCCAGGCGACCTCGGTCCCGCTCACCAGCAGCCGCCCGCCCTGGGCGAGGTAGGCGCTCACGGCCTGCTGCTCGCCGGGGTCGAAGGTCCGGTCGGCGCTGCTCTCGCGCCCGAGCAGCCAGTCGACCAGGGCGTAGTCGCCGAGCGCGACCCCGGCCCCCAGGGCGTCGTGCTCGGCGCAGTCGAGGGCCACGTCGGCCGGCAGGGTCGCGGCGAGGGCCTCGACGTGCTCGCGGGCGTAGTCGTAGGTGTAGCGCTTGGCCCAGTTGTCGTGGGTGAAGCGGTAGGCGCGGGTGAACCCGTCGACGAGCAGCGCCCGCGCGCGCGGGTCGCCGACCCGCGCGCCGCCCACGCGCCCGGGCTGACCTTCGCCCCCGGCGTTGGTCGCGCTCACGCGCACGAACACGCGCTCACCCGGGGCCAGCCCGCGGAGCACCGTACTCGTCCCCGCCACGGCGACGCCGTCGTCGAAGGCCCAGCCGTTGGTGCTGCGGTAGAGCTTGAACCCGCTCGGGGTCGCGCTCGGCTCGAGCGGGTCGCTGACCCCCTCCCAGCTCACGCGCAGCTCGCCCTGCCCGAGGTTCTCCAGCCGCAGGGCCCGCGGCGGGAGGGGGGCGACGGCCGCGTTGGGGTCGAAGTTGCGCAGCACGCCCTTGTAGATCGCGCGGGCCGCCGCGGCGCGGAAGCGCGGGTCGCGCAGGAAGGCCGCGTCGGTGGGGTCGTCGTGGAAGGCGAGCTCGAGCATGCAGCTCGGCATGCCGAGGTTCTCGCGCAGCTGGCCGAAGTTGGCCACGCCGCGCCCGCGGTCGCGCCAGGCGGGGTCGAAGTCGGCGCGGAAGGCCTCGATCAGCTCGTCTTGCACGAGGTCGCGCAGCCGGTCGCTCGCGTTCTGCAGCGCCAGGGGGTGCCGGTTGGCGGGGCCGACCCCGCCGCGGCCGTTGCCGAAGCTGAAGTTGATCGTGCCCCGCCCGCCGCCTGCGTTGGTGTGCAGCGAGACGAAGGCGAAGTCGCTGCGGAAGGTGGCGGGGTTCCCCGCCAGCCACTCGGCGTAGGCAGGGCGGATCGTGACCCCGCCCAGGGTCGAGGGGAAGCCCTTGTAGTTGAGGTAGGCCTTGGCCCCTTCGCGCCAGCGCGGCTGCCCCGAGGCCCCGATCCCGCCGCCGAAGCGCACGGCGTCGGCGATCACGAAGCTCGTGGGGTCGGCGCCCCGGTTGCTCAACACGACCTTGCCCGCGGTGCCGGCCTCGAAGCCCTACTCGCCGAGGAAGGCCCAGTGGTTGCCCATGCCCTTCTGGCTCAGGCGGACCTCGCTCACGCCGCCGGCGTGGTGCACGCGGTAGAGCGCGTCGCCGGCGCGGTTGGCGCCCTGGGTGAACCACACGTAGACGGGGTAGTGCCCGGCCACGGGGAGCGTCGGGGTGAACACGGCGGTGGCGGTCTCCTGGGCGCTGACCGGGGCCACGCGGTAGTCGGCCTGGTAGCGCGCGGCGTCGAAGGCCGAGGCGGTCCAGGTCCCGGTCTCGCTGTAGCCGGCCGAGGCGTTGTCGACGATCACCTCGGCGGTCTGGTAGCTCCGCTCACGGCAGAGCTCGACGCGAGCCCCCGCGCTGGCCAGGTGTCGCGCGGCCTCCATGAGGATCTCGTTGGTGTGGATCCCCTCACGAATGTCGTGCAGCAGCGGGCGCTGCCACACCCACACCCCGTTGACGAGCTGGAAGCCGTGCCCGGGGCTGAGGATCACGGTCTTGCCCGCGAGCGCGCCCTGGGGGTTCGGCACCTGGTGCAGGTTCCCCCGGGCCGCGGACGCGACGAGGGTCGTGCTCAGCAGGATCGTGACGAGTGTGCGCATGGGGTCGGCCTCCACGGCGCCTTTTGCACCCCTCGTGCCCGGGGCTAAGGCGCTCGTTCGAGGGGCCTTAGCCCCGCGGGCCCTTTTCGCGGGCGCCTCACCGCCCGGCCCGCGCCCAAGTCTGGGTGGGGCGAGGTGTGCGGCTTCGGCGCAGCTTGGTCCCGCGTGCGTCGCGCGCCGCGGACACGCCCCTCGCGCGCGCGGCCATGAGCGCGTCCAATGCGGGTGGGGGAACGCATGTCCGACGTCACCGATCCGACCGCGCGCCTGTTCGACCAGTGGGCCCGCGACGGTCAAGCCGAGCGCATGCAGGCCGGCCACCTGGCCCGCGCGAGCCAGGCGCTGGAGGCGCTCCCGATCGCTCCCGGCCAGCGCCTGCTCGACCTCGGCTGCGGCAACGGCTGGGCGACCCGCATGCTCCACGCCCGCGCGGGGGCCACCGGCTGGTGCTACGGCGTCGACGCCGCCCCGGACATGATCGCCCGCGCCCGGGAGCAGTCGGCCCTCCTCGATCGAATCGAGTTCCAGGTCGCCACCTTCGACGCCCTGCCGTGGCCCGACGACCACTTCGCCCACGCCTTCAGCTTCGAGGCGCTCTACTACGCGCCCGACCTGGCGGCCGCCCTGGCCGAGGTCCACCGCGTGCTGCAGCCAGGCGGGACCCTCGTGGCCGGCACCGACTTCTACGCCGAGAACCCGACCTGCCTCGGGTGGCCGGAGCGCATGGGGGTGCCCATGACCCTGCTCTCGGAGCAGGGCTGGGTCGACGCGCTCGCCGCCGCCGGGTTCGAGGTCGAGCGGACCTTCCGCTGCCTCGACCCTCGCCCGGTGGACCCCGCGTGGCCGGAGGCCAAGCGCCTGGCGGAGGAGCGCTTCCGCAGCGAGATCGGCTCGCTGGCCTTGGTCGCGGTCGCGGGCTAAGCCAGCGCCCAGGCGACGACTTCGTCGCGGACGGCAGCCTGCAGGGGCGCGAACTCGAGCTTCATTCCCCCGGCCTGATCGAGCAGGCGCACGTAGTGGGCCTTGAGCTGCTCCTGGTCGGGGGCGCCGTCGTTGAGCACGTCGAGCATGGCGCGGAGCATGGGCAGCAGCACCTGACAGGCCCGGCGGGGCGGGGAGTCGAGCTCGAGCTTCAGCGCGGCCCGGGCCACGGCCTTCGCGGCGGCGTCGAGCTCGTCGGTCACCGCCGTGGCCCCGGCGTCGAGGAAGCGGTCGGCGACGGCGAAGCCCTCGTCGAGGGCGGCGCGCGCGGCGTCGGGGGGCTGCGAGACCTCGGCCGCGTGACGCGCGAGCGCGACCCCGAGCCGGAGCATGATCGCGCCGCCGAAGCGCCCGGCGCGCCGGCCCCAGGTCGCGAGGTCGGACTCCGCCGCGGGCGCGTCCCAGGGCCCGGGGGCCTCGGGGTCCTTGCGCCCGAGCGCGCGGTGGCTC
>JAGQRJ010000070.1 GCA_020425635.1 Planctomycetota bacterium
AGCCGTGGTTCATGGACGTGATCAGCACCTTGCCGCTGCGCTCGTCGCGCACCGGGTGGTTCGCGCCGCGGTGCCCGAACTTGAGCTTGTAGGCCTTGGCGCCCATGGCCAGGCACATGAGCTGGAAGCCGAGGCACACCCCGAACACGGGCGGCCCCTCGGCGGCGATCAGCGCGCGGGCGAGCTCGATCCCGTAGCCCACCGCGGCGGGGTCGCCGGGGCCGTTGGAGAGCAAGACCCCGTCGGGGTCGCGGGCGAGGACCTCCTCCGCGGAGGTCTGCGCGGGGACGACGGTCACGCGCATGCCGCGCGAGGCGAGGTGGCGGAGGATGTCGTGCTTGACCCCGAAGTCGACCACGACCACCTCGCCCTCCTGGGCGGGCGGCGCGAGCTGGCGGGTCGAGGCGTGGGGCGTGGTCGCGGCGTCGAAGCCCGTGGTCCAGGAGTAGGGCTCGCGGGTCGTGACCCGCGAGGCGAGGTCGAGCCCCTGCATGCGCGGCGCAGCGCGGGCCTTGTCGACCAGGTCTGCGTCGGGCTCCTCGCCTGTGGTCAGCACCCCGATCTGGGCCCCGTGATCGCGGAGGTGCTGGGTCAGGCTGCGGGTGTCGATCTGCTCGATCCCCAGCAGCCCGTGCTCCTCGAGGTAGTCGGGGAGGGTCTGGCGGGCGCGCCAGTTGGACGCCCGGCGACTCACCTCGCGGCAGAGCATGCCCGACGCCATGGGCCGCTTGGCCTGGGCGTCGCCCTCGTCGGCGACCCCGTAGATCCCGAGGATCGGCACGGTGAAGCAGATCGCCTCGAAGCAGTAGGAGGGATCGGTCAGCACCTCCTGGTAGCCGGTGTGCGAGGTGTTGAACACGACCTCGGCGATCACCTCGCCCGGCTTGCCGAAGGAGCGGCCGTGGAACACGGAGCCGTCTTCGAGGACCAGGCGCGCGGGGAGGATCGGGGCGTTCATGCGGGCTCCACGAGGAGGAAGGTCCCGTCTCGGTCGGGGGCGTTGTCGGCGTGGGCCTCGAGGGCCTTGGCGAGCTTCTGCAGCAGCTCCTTGGCTGGGAGCTGGGGCTCGGCGGCGAAGGTGGCCTGCAGCTGCTCGGCCCCGAAGGCCTCGCTCGTGCCGACCCTGCGCAGCGCACCGGCGCCGTCGCTGGCGAGCAGCAGGCGATCGCCCGGGCTGAGCACGACGCTGTGGTCCTCGGGGCGCAGCGCCTCCTCGTCGCGTCGGCCAGGCGCGCGGAGCACGCGGACCTCAGCGGTGGCCGCGTGGTAGAGCAGCGCGCCCGCGCCGCCGACCGCGCCGAGCCGGACCTGGGTCCCGCCCGTGATCTGCGCGAGCACGGCGCTCACCGCCGAGCCCGGGTGCAGGCTTCCACGCAGCGCCTCCCGCAGCAGCCCCGCGAGCTCGTGGGGCGGCTCTTCGGCGGCCACCGCGAGCAGCCCGCGCAGGGTGTGCCGCGCCGCGGTCGCCGCGACGCTCGCCGCGACCCCGACCCCAGACACGCTCCCCACGGCGAGCAGCGCGTCGTGGGGCCCGCGGGAGAGGGCGTCGTAGAAGTCGCCGCCGCCGTCCATGGGCCCGTAGCGCAGGGCGCGCAGCGCGAGGTGGTCGAAGGTGCCCAGCGAAGCCGGCGCGCTCTCGTCGCGAATCCGGCGCCCGACCTCGTGCTCGGTCTTCTCGCGCTCGCGGCGCAGGAGGTCGTCGATCACGGTGCGCACCTCAGGGTGCCGCAGCGCGGCGGGGAGGTCGACCTCGGAGTCCATGGTCCGCGTGGCCGAGAGCACCTTCTCGCTCGCCGGCCCCTCGGGGGCCGGGGCGCCGTTGGACTCGGGGGCCGGCGTCTCGCCCGGCTCACCGATTCGGTCGACGAGCACGATCTTCGTGCGCCCGACCCGCACGGCGTCCCACAGGCGGAAGGGCTCTTCGCGGACCCGGTTGTCGTTGAGGTAGGTCCCGTTGAAGCTCTTGAGGTCGCGGACCCGGTAGCCCCCCTCGGGCGCGCGCTCGATCACGCAGTGCCGGCGCGAGACCATGTCGTCCTTGACGATGATGTCGTTCTCCGGCGAGCGTCCCACGCTCACCGAAGCCATGTCGTCGAGGTCGAGGAAGCGGTGGTCGCGTTCGGACACGACCACCAGGCGCCTCCCGGGCATACGGGCCTCCTGGGAACGCCGAATCCTATGCTGGATCCAGCGTAAAGTGAAGCGGAGACGGGAGATTGCTGCGAGCCACTAATCCCCCGCGCGCGTGGGCGTGCCGCAGCCGGGGCAGTGTTTCCAGGTCGGCTGCAGGGCCTCGCCGCACTCCGTGCAGTAGGCGTGGGCGCGGGGCGCAGGAGGGGGGTCGGTCGCGGCCGGCAGCTCGGCGGCGGCCGGCGGGCCCGCGGCGGCGGGCGGGTCGGCGGGGAGCGGCTCGAGCTTGGGTCCGCGGGGGGCGACGTCCTGGGCCAGAGCGGCGAGGGCCACGCGGGCCAGCTCGCGCACGTTCTCGAGCACGAGGGGGTGCTCGTTGCCCGAGCCCGCGGTCGACCAGCTCGCCCAGGCGGGGGGGAAGAACAGGAACAGCAGGCTCGCTTGGGCCTCGATCGTGGAGCGGACCTCGCGCGCGGCGAGCTCCACGTCCTGAGGGCCGAGGAGGGTCGCGCGCACGGTGAGCGAGAGCTCCGCCGAGCGGGGGAACAGGAACGCGGTCAGCAAGTGCACGACGTAGCGCCAGACCGGGGTCTCGATCTCGCGGCTGACGTCGATCCTGAGCGCGCGGCCGAGGCCCGCGACGCCGAGCAGCTTGGAGTGTTCGAGCTCCTCGCGCACGACCTGGTCCCAGGCGAAGGGGCCGCGCCAGGGGTCGCCGTCGTAGCGGTAGTGGATCTCCGCGGTGGCCGCGATCGGGGCCTTCGCCGGGAGCGAGAGCGGGGCCTGAGGGACGGGCTCGCCCTGGTAGCGGTAGGTGCAGCCGGCGAGGCTCGCGACCGCCAGCACGCCGACGAGCGCCTGCACGGGGCGCGCGCGGCTCACGCCGGCGTCGCCGCCGCGACCACGAACGGGCGCGTGAGGTTGTCGCGGCCGTCGGCGGTCACGTGCACGTCGTCTTCGACCCGCACCCCGCCGCAGGGCGCGAGCTCGTCCAGCCGGCCCCAGTCGAAGGCCGGGTCTTGGGTGGCCCGGTACTGCGCCAGCAGGGGCTCTATGAAGTAGAGCCCGGGCTCGACCGTGATTACCTGGCCGGCCTCGACCGGGCGCACGGTGCGCAGGTGGGGGAAGCGCGCGGGGCGCTCGCCCTGCTCCTCCTCGGGCCGCGTCTGCAGCCCGCCCACGTCGTGCACCTGCAGCCCGAGGTGGTGGCCGAGGCCGTGGGGGTAGAAGGCGAAGGTCAGGTCGCGCGCGTAGGCCTCCTCGGGGGAGACCCTGAGCACGCCGAGGTCGCAGAGGATCTGTCCGATCCCGCGATAGCTCCGGTCGTGGAGGTCCACGAAGGCCATGCCGGGAGCCACGGCCTGCACGAGCTCCTCCTGCAGCGCGTACATCCGCTCGGCGAGCTCGCGGAACCCCGCCGGCGCACCCGGGAGGACGTAGCTGCGGGTGATGTCCGAGGCGTAGCCCAGGACCTCCGCGCCCGCGTCGATCAGGAAGCTGCGCCCTGGCTGGGGCGCCTCGCGACGCTTGGCGGTGTAGTGCAAGACGGCCGAGGCCTCGTCCCAGCACACGATGTTCGGGTAGGGGGTCTCGTGGGCCAGCGCGCCGATCGCGTCGAGGTAGCGCAGGTGCAGCGCGCGCTCGCTGAGGCCCTCGGCGACGCCCGCGCGCACCGCGGCGTGCCCTCGCCCCGCCAGCTCCCCGGCGGCGCGCAAGCAGCCGACCTCGTAGGGGGTCTTGGACGCGCGGTGCCAGTCGAGGGTCGACATCAACGGCTGGGGCTCGAAGCCCTCCTCGGCGACCTCGAGGGCCTCGGCGAACTCCTCGTCGTTGCCGACGTAGGCGTAGCCCGCGAGCGAGCCCAGCTCGCGCACGAGCACGTCGGGTTCGCCGACCTCGCGCACGGTGAGCAGGCTCAGGCAGGGGTGCGCGGGCAAGGGGTGCGGCTGCTCCCAGAAGCTCACCGGGCGATACACCCACAGCGTCGGCTCCCCGCCGCGGGGGTAGACCAGCACGTGCCCCGGCCCCGGAATCGGCGCCCAGCGCTTGAAGTGCGGGACCGAGCGGAAGGGGACCTCCTGGTCGTCGGCGTGGTAGTCCTTGGTGCACCCCGCGTGGAACACCACACCGCGAAACGACTGCCCCGCCGCGTCGCTGCGCGTCAGCGCGTCTTCGGTCGCGGCGCGGACCGCGTCGAGGTGGGCGGCGAACTCGCGGGCGTGAGCGAGCATGCGCTACTCGAGCATGCTGGCGATCTCGGTCCCGACCTGCGCCATTTGCTCCGAGGAGAGGCCCTCGCTGGTGCGCTTGATGTCGGTCCGAGCGTCGGCGCCGGTTTCCTCGTCTTGGGCGTAGATCTCGATCCGCCCGTCCTCGTTGTAGGTATAGGTCACGCGGACCTTGGAGCCCTTGACGCGGTTGCTCGGGAGGTCGGAGATCATGAGCGTCCCAATGCTCACGCAGTCTTCGGGGTCCTCGCTCTCGCCCTCGACGATGTTCACGTCGACGGTGACCTGGTTGTCCTCGGCCGTGCCGAAGATCTTGGTCACCTTGGCCGGCAGCTCGGTCTGCTCGGGGATCATGATCACGTTGCGCTCGGTGCCGTCGGGGGTCACGACCACGATCCCCAGGGAGTGCGAGTTGACGTTCTTGACCACCGTGCCACGCAGGAGGCCAATGATCTCCTCGGGGAGCGACTCCTCGAACTGCTGCGACACCTGCGCGAAGTCGGCCTCTTCCTCGGTCGCGGTCCCGGCCTCGACCTTGTCCTTGAACTCCTCGCCCTGGCGCACGGCGAGGATCGCGGCCCAGTAGGCGGCGCCCGCCGCGACGCACTCGTCGGGGTTCACGCCCTTCGAGGGCTCCTTGCCGGTCACGCGCACGAGCATTTCGTGGACGGCGGGCATGCGGGTCGAGCCGCCGACGGGCACGATCTCGTCGATCTGGTCCCAGCTCAGCCCGGCCTTGGAGAGCACCATGTCGACGTAGGTCTCGGTCTGCTCGAGGAGCGGACGCGTGAGCTCTTCGAAGGTCTCGCGGGTCACGGGGACCTTGAGGCTCTTGCCGCCGCACTGGGCGAAGATCTTGACCTCCTTCTTGCGCGAGAGCGTCTTCTTGGCGTCCTCGACCTTGATCACCAGGTCCTGGTAGGACTCGAGGTCGTCGCGGGGGTCGATCCCGTGCTCGTCGATGAACGCCTCCGCGACGTGGTTGAGCAGGTAGTCGTCCCAGTCCTTGCCGCCCAGGCGGCGCTCGCCGGCCGTGGCGAGGACCTTCACGTTGTTGCCCTCGATGTCGAGCACGGTCACGTCGAAGGTGCCGCCGCCGAGGTCGTAGACCACGGCCTTGATCGTCTTGTCGAGGTTGTTCATGCCGTAGGCGATCGCCGCAGCGGTCGGCTCGTTGAGCAGGCCGAGCACGCTCAGCCCGGCGATCTGCCCGGCGTCCTCGGTGGCCTTGCGCTCGTTGTCGTTGAAATAGGCCGGCACCGTGATCACCACGTCGGTGATCTCCACACCGAGCTGATCCTCGGCGTCGGAGACGATCCGCTTGAGGATCAGCGCCGAGAGGATCTCGGGGGTGTAGTCGCGCCCGTTGATCGTCTGCAGCCAATCTTGCTCGCCGATGTAGCGCTTGACGAACTGGATCACGTTCTCGGGGCTCGCGACGGCCTGGTTCTTGGCCACCTTGCCGACGATCACCTCGTCGTCGTCGAACAGGATCACCGAGGGGGTGATCCGCTCGCCCTCGCTGTTTGGCACGATGTCGACCTTGCCGTACTCGTTGAAGTGAGCGATCGCGGAGTAGGTGGTCCCCAGATCGATCCCGGCGATCTTGCGCGCGTCCGACATTCTGTCCTCCCGTGAGCCCAGACGATAACCGCCCCGCCGGAGATTGACCATGCGCACCGGCGAGCCCCAGCTGCGCCCGGAGGAGCTCCGCGTCGACGCAACTCGTTTTGCGTCGGGGGCCTGCATGACGGGATCGCGGAACCCCTGCGAGCTTGACATACTGCCTGCGGAAGGGGAGAGGCCCATGTTTCTCGCTGAACTCGACGCCCCCCAACGGCGGGCCTTCTGCGGCTTGGCGCAGTACTTGATCCTCAGCGACAAGGTCGTGGACCTGCGCGAGGAGCAGGCGCTGGTCGCGGCCCGCCGCGAAATGGGCCTGCGCGAGCTCGTGCCCGTGCCCGACAGCGAGGCCGAGTTCCTCGCCTTGACGAGCGCCTTCGACACCCCCGAGAGCCAGCGGATCGCGCTGCTCGAGGCGACCTTCGTCGCCATGTCCGACCGCGACATGGACGAGCGCGAGCGCTCCCTGCTCGTGCAGCTCAGCGAGCGACTCGGCCTGGGGGGCGAGGAGCTCGAGCACGCCGAGTCCTGGGCCACGACCCGGCTGGAGCTCAGGGACCGCGGACGGGCCTTCGTCGCTGGGGCTTGAGCGGGGGCAGGCGTGGCGAACCTCACCGATCTGGAGCTGAAGCAAGAGCTGGGGCGTGGGCCCCTCGGCGCGAGCTACGCAGCGGCTTACAAGGGCCAGCCGGTGGTGGCCAAGGTGCTCACCGGCAAGTTCAACAACTACCCCGAGCTGCTCGCGGGCGTGCTCGACGACGTGCGCGCCTGGGTCGGCTTCGAGCACCCCAACGCCGTACCCCCGATCGAGATCGGGACCTACCGCGACCGCACGCTGATCCTCTCGGCGGTCGGCCGGGGCAAGACCCTCCAGGCGGCCCTCACCGAGCACGGCGCGATCGACCCCATGGACGCTTTGTTCGTGATCCGTGACGTGGCGCTGCTCCTGGCCGCGGTGCACCTGGGCGACGCCCCGATCGGCGACGTGCGCGCGAGCAAGATCTTCTTCGACGGACGCACCACCCGGGTCGCTGACCTCGGCCTCGCCCGCGCGTCGTGCCTGGCCAGCGGCTTCGGGCGCGACGGGCTGCACTTCGGCCACCCGGGCTACCTCGCGCCTGAGATCACCCAGGAGGGCCTCAAGGCCCCGACCCAACAGAGCGACGTCTACGCCCTGGGGATCCTCTACTACCAGCTCGTGACAGGGAAGCTGCCCTTCACCGGGGACCCGATCATGGTCCTCCACGAGCAGCTCGAGAGCCCGCTGCCCAAGCCGCCGGTGCTGGCGGACAAGCCCGAGCTCTGGCAGCTCCTCCAGGAGATGACCGCCAAGGTCCCGGCCAAGCGCCTGCGCAACGGCATGCAAGTTATCGAGCGGCTCTACGCCGCGGTCGGCAAGGAGGCGCCTCCCGAGCAGGAGCTGGTCACCATGGCCACCTCGTGCTGGAAGAGCCGCGACCACAAGCTCCAGGAGTGGAACACCGAGCGGATCGACAAGCTCCCCGGCGGGCCCAACGTCGCCCGCGCGACGACCGGGCGCCTGCCGCGCATGCTGCTCGAGAGCGACGAGCCCCAGATCCAGGAGGGGGTCCAGGTCGGCGCGAAGCTCGGCCGCGGGCCGGTGGGCACGACCTACGAGGGCAAGCTCAACGACTACTCGGGCGACGTGGTCGTCAAGGTCCTCTCCCAGCGCTTCGACCAGCACGAGGGGCTGACCGAGGCGGTGCTCGAGGACTTC
>JAGQRJ010000497.1 GCA_020425635.1 Planctomycetota bacterium
GCGTGAAGGCCGACGCGGGGCCCCGCCGCCGAGCCGCAGGGCCGAGGTCCCCCCGACGCTGCGCCTCCGCCCGGCGGCGGAGCTCCCCGAGGTCGAGCTGCGTCAGGACCTGCGCAACCCCCACCCCTGGATCTGGCGCTCGAACATCGCGCGCGACCCCGGCGGCCTCGCGACCGGCGACCTCGTCCGCGTGAGCTCCCCGGGCGGCCCGATCGGCGTCGCGCTCTATCACCCCGGCGTCACGATCGGCCTGCGCCTGCTCACGCGCGACGCCGACGAGTCGATCGACGCGGCCTTCTTCGTGCGCAGGCTCCGGGCGGCTCAAGAGCTGCGGGCGGCCTTCCACCTCGAGGAGACCACCAACGCCTACCGCCTGCTGCACGCCGAGGCCGACGAGGTCAGCGGGCTCGTGATCGACGTGCTCGGCGACGTGATCCGGGTCGAGTGCTACGCCCTCGGGATCGCGCGCTTGCGCGAGCCGATCGCGGCCGCGCTCCACGAGCTGTTCCCCGACAAGCAGCTCGTGATCCGCGCGAACCACCGCGCCTCCGAGATCGAGGGGTTCACCCTCGAGCCCGCCGCCGAGGAGCCACACACCACGGAGGTCCGCGAACACGGCGTTCGATACCACGTCGACCTGCGCACCGGACACAAGACCGGCTTCTTCTGCGACCAGCGCGAGAACCGCCTGGCCCTCGGGCAGCTCGCCGCGGGCAAGACCGTGCTCGACGTCAACACCTACACCGGAGGCTTCGCGCTGACCGCCCTCGCCCAGGGCGCGAGCAGCGTCACCGGCGTCGACCTCGACGAGGAGGCGATCGCGGTCGCGACCAAGAACGCCAAGCTCAATCAGGCGGGCGGCAAAGCCCGCTTCGTGCAGGCCGACGCCTTCCCCTACCTGCGCCAGCTCACGACCGAGCCCGAGGTCATGGTCCTCGACCCACCCAAGCTCGTGCAGGACCCGAGGCACCTGGAGGAGGGCCTGCGCACCTACTCCGACCTCAACCGCCTGGGCATGGAGAAGATCCAGCCCGGGGGGACCCTGGTCACCTGCTCTTGCTCGGGCGCGGTCTCCGAGGCGGCGTTCCTCGACATGCTCCGCAACGCGGCCGGCCGCGCGCAGCGCACGCTCACGATCTTCCGCGTCGCCGGTCCGGGCCCCGACCACCCCGTCGCGCTGCACGTGCCCGAGACACGCTACCTCAAGGCCGTGTTCGCCCGAGTCAACGCGCTGTAGCGTTGGGGCGCGGCCCACGCCTCTGCCAGGGGCTCGTTCAGCGGGTGAGGCGGAACGCGAACCAGGGGTCGGCGCCGTGCACGACGGGGGAGAGGCCGAGGCAGGTGAAGCCCGCGGCTTCGTAGAAGCCCTTCAGGTGCGCCTTGGCGATCAGGAGCAGGCGCTCGACCCCGGCGAGGGTCCAGGCGTGCTCCAGGTAGCGGGCCAAGAGCTCGGAGCCGAGTCCAGCGCGTCGGTGCGTCGGCGCCACGACCACCGAGTGCACGCAGAGGCTCGAACCCGCGGGGTCGTGCCGCCGCATGCTCTCCTCGGTCAGCTCGGGCTCGGCGCTGCGGGTGCCGCACACGAAGCCGAGCAGGGCGCCGTCCGGGTCCTCGGCGAGCAAGAAGCAGTCCGGCGCCTCGGCGATCCGCGCGGCGAGGGTGGCGGGGCTGGCCGCTTCGTCGGCGGGGTAGCTCTCGGCCTCGAGGGCCGCGAGGCGCTGGAGGTCGGCCGGACGCGCCTCGCGCACGATCACGAGCTGGGCAGCTCCTCAGGGTGCTCGGCGAGGTAGCTCGCGATCGCCTCGATGAAGGCCGGGCCGAGGCGGTCGGCCTTGGTCTCGCCGACGCCCTTGACGAGGAGGAAGGCCTCGCGGTGGGTCGGGCGCGCGGCCGCCATGGCGCGCAAGGTCGCGTCGTTGAACAGGACGTAGGGCGGGACCTCGCGCTCGAGCGCCATGCTCCGGCGCAGGGCGCGGAGCCGCTCGAACAGGTCTGCGTCGGCGGGGGCCACCTCGGTGGCGCCCTTCTTGCGAGAGGACTTGGGGGCGTCGGGGGGGAGGAAGAGCTCGACCGGCTCGCCCTGCAGGACCTCGTGGCCCGCCTGGGTCAAGAACAGCGTGGGGTAGGTGCCCGTGCGCTGGCCGAGGTGCCCCTGGGCGAGGAGCTGATCGATGAACGAGCGCACCGCCCGCTGAGAGTGCTCCGAGAGCAGCCCAAAGGTCGAGAGCTCGGCGTGCCCGGTCTGACGCACCTTCGCGGTGTCGCGGCCGCGGAGCACGTCGGACACGTGGGCGGCCCCGCGCCCGCGGCAGCGCACGACGCAGGAGAGGATCATCTGCGCCACACGCTGGGCGTCTTCGACGCGGCGTAGCTCGCCGAGGCACACGTCGCAGGCGCCGCAGCCGTCGCCGGGGTCGTAGCTCTGACCGAAGTGCTCGACCAGGGCCTTGTGTCGGCAGGTGGCCGAGGCGGCGAAGCGCCACATACGCTGCAAGCGCTCGAGCCCGTTCGCCTCTGCGCCCGGGTCGCCGCCGCCCTCGAGCATGTTCTTCCAGCCGTGGAAGTCCGCGCCGCTGTAGAGCAGCAAGCAGTCCGCCGGCAGCCCGTCGCGCCCCGCGCGGCCCGTCTCCTGGGCGTACTGCTCGAGGCCCTTGGGCAGCGAAGCGTGGACGACGAAGCGCACGTCGGGGCGATCGATCCCCATGCCGAAGGCCACCGTCGCCACCACGAGGTTCAGCGCCTCGCTGCGAAACGCCGCCTGGACTCTCCGACGCTCGTCTCCGGGCAAGCCCGCGTGGTAGGCGGCGCAGTCGAGGCCCTGCGCGCGGAGCTGGGCGGTGAGGCTCTCGACGTCCTTGCGGCGCAGGCAGTAGACGATCCCCGCGCCGTGCGTGTGTTTGGCGTGCAGGCGCTTCACCTGCCCCACGACGTCCGCGCGCGGGAGCGAGCGGTAGGTCAGGTTGGGGCGATCGAAGTCGCCGACCACCTGCACCGGATCGCGCAGGCCGAGCTGCTCGATCATGTCGGCTCGCACCTGCGGCGTCGCCGTCGCGGTGAAGGCCATGGTCGGCATGTCGGGGAAGCGCTGGCGCCATTGTCCGAGCTGACGGTATTCGGGGCGGAAGTCGTGCCCCCAGTGGCTAATGCAGTGCGCCTCGTCGACCGCCAGCGCGCTGACCCCGACGCGCTCGAGCAGGTCGGTGAAGCCATCGAGGACGAGCCGCTCGGGGGCCACGAACAAGAGCTTGAGCTCCCGGCGCTCGAGCTGCCGGTAGACCTCCGCGCGCTCGGCGCCGCCCATGGTGCTGGTGAGCATGCCGGCGGCGACGCCGTTCTCGCGCAGCGCGCTGAGCTGGTCCTCCATGAGCGAGATCAGCGGGCTGACGACCACGGTCAAGCCGTCGCGCAACAAGGCCGGGAGCTGATAGCAGAGGCTCTTGCCGCCCCCGGTGGGCAAGACCACGAGGCCGTCGCGACCCGCGATCGCGGCCTGGATCGCTCCGGCTTGGGCCGGGCGCAGCTCGCTGAACCCCCAGATCTTGCGCGCGACTTCGAGCGCAGGAGCCAGGTCGACGACGTCGAGGTCGGAGGGAGCAGACAGGTCGGAGGGAGCGGAAGGCGCGTAGGACATGCGCCCAGGATCGCTTATGGGTCCGACGCCTGCGGCGCCCCGTAAGTCCTTTACTCGGAGCCTCCGGACTTCTCGTGCCCGTCGCCCTCGGGCGCGGCGGCCTCCTCGCCGAGCTTGGCGCGCATTCGGGCCTCGAACGCTCCCCAGCCGGCGAGCTGCCTGACGTCGGGGAGCAGCGGGTCGTGCTCCAGGCGAGCCCGGCTCACGCTCTGGATCCGCTCCAGCAAGCCGGCGGCCTCAGCCCCCCGCCCGGAGACCGCGAGCCGGCGAACGTCGTCCCAGAGCTCCCAGTCGAGCGGCTGCTTGAGGCTCACCGGCCGCCGCGAAGCGCGGTCCTCCCGGCGGAGCCCCTCGCTCCAGTCCTTGCGCAGGGCGTGGATCGGATCCGTCCCAATGCTGTCGAGGAGCGCACGGATCCGCAGCCGCCTCAGGCGATAGCGCTCGAGCTCGACCTCGCGGCCCTCCTCGTGCTCGAGCACCTCCAGCAGGTATCCGCAGCGCGCGTGCACCTCGGTCAGGCGCTCGAGGCGCTGGGTCCGCTCCTGGAGCGCGAGCGTGTCGAGGTCGCTGAGGAACACGTCGCTCAACTCGTGGATCACCCAGGGCCAGGCCCCGAAGGCCAGGGCCCGGTCCTGGGCGAGGCGCGCGTCGACGGAATCCGCGGCGTCTCCGAGGAGCGAGGCGACCATGGGCTGTAGCCACCCCTCGGTCGCTCCCTCGAGGATTGCGCGCGAGCGGCCCCAGGCGCGCACCAGGTCGGCGTCCTGCAGGATCGCGCCCGGGAGCTCGAAGTCCACGTGCCGACGGTCGCCGACGAGCCAGTGCGGCAACGACGCGCCGCGCAGGACGCGCAGCGCGTCGCCCCGCAGCGCGTCGCCTTGCGGGGCGAGGGCCTCGAAGGGCAGCGCAGGGCGGAGCGCCGCGCCCTCGCGCAGCGGGTCGCCCGCGACGGCCAGGCGATAGCGCGCGCGCACGGCGGCCCGGTAGAGAGGGACCCGCAGCAGCGACACGCGGTACGAGCGCCGCCACTCCAGCGCGAGCTGCCCCAGTTCGACCAGGCTCGCCTCTTCGGGGGGCACCCCCGAGGTCAGCCCTGCGCTGAATTCGCCGACCTCGGACAGCTGGCGCCAGGGTCCTCCGGCGAGCCGTCGGTAGAAGCAGATCGCAGCCAGGGCGCTCCAGGCCGTGCGCGGCGCGACCGCCTCTCCCCAAGCGTGGGCGAAGCCGCGGCGCTCGTCGTGGCCGTCCCTCGAGGACTCCTTGGCCGCCTCCATGAAGCCCTCGCGCAGGCGCAGCTCCTGAAGCGGCCCCTCCGCTCCGAGCGCACGGGCCACGCGCTTGAGCTCCGCCTGGGGCGGCGCGGTGGAGAGGGTCCCCGAGGCCAGGGCGCGGTCCCACTGCGCGCGCGCGGCCACGGCCTGACTCGCGCCGCCTTCGCTCCAGCGCGCGAGCTCGAGCTTCCACAGCTCCGAGCACGGAGCGACCTCGAGGGCGAGGGCGAGGTTCGGGTCGGGGACTCCCAGCGCGTCGAGGGCCAGGGCGCGGATCCCGAGGGCCGCTGGCTCGCCGCCGCGGACGAGCTCCTGGGAGACGAGCGCGGCCTGCACGGCGGCGCTGCGTCGCGCGCGCTCCTGGCGCTTGACGTCGCGCGAACCCTGCAGCGCGCACAGGGCGGACGCGAGGCTCACCGCCTCGGCCTCGCCCTCCACGCGCTCCACGGCGAAGGTGATCAGCTCGGGGTGCGCCTGCAGCGCAGAGGCGACCGAGGCCGAGTCGACGCCTTCGCCTGGGATCAAGAGCGCGACCTCGGGCCCCCCCAGCTGGCGAGCGCGCGGGAGCTGCCCGCGCCGCAGCGCGAGGAAGGCGCGGGCCGGGGCGTCGGCCACGAGCCCCAGATAGGCTCGGGCCGCCGCGGCGTCGCCGCAGCGAGCCAGGAGGTAGAGCGCCTCGCAGGCGAGCGGATCGACGTCGCGCGCGAGCGCGCAGAGCGCGCGCTCGGCTTGCTCGTCGCCCTCCGCCATGCGGCGCCTGAGGTCGACGATCCTCTCGACCTCGAGGTCGGCGAGCTGAGGCGCGAGCAGCTCGCGCACGCCCTGCGCCTCCAGGGGCTCCAGGCTGCGCGCCTCGCTCCAGGCCCGGTGCGCGAGGGCCTCGAGCCCGCAGCGCGCCGCAGCCAGCCGGGCCACTTGGCCCCAGGGAGCCGGACGGTCGGAGAGCGCGGTCCACGCGGCGTCGGCGTCGCGGTAGGCGGCCTGAGCCGCGACGTGCCGCAGGGCTTGCCCCGCCAGCCACTGCGGCGAGGCCGCCTCGTCGAGGAGGGTCGCGTGGCTGCCCTCGGCCCGCAGCCCGAGGCACTCGGCCCGCGCCTGGACCACGCGCGCCTCGAGCCACGCGAGCGCCAGCGACGCTCCGCTGAGCTGCTTCACGCGCGCGAGGTCGGCTTCGAGCGCGCCGAGCGCGGCCTCCGTGCGCTGGCGCTGCTCGAGGTCTTCGACGGGCTCGCCGGTGTCGATGTGAGGAGGGCGCTCGTCGTCGGAGAAGGTCACGAGGCGGGCCAACGCGCGCACGTAGAGCGCACGAGGGTCCTCCGGGCGCACCGCGTTCAGGCGCTCGGCCAGCTCGAGCGCCTTGAACCCGAAGCGGCGCTCGTTCACGCGATCGGCCACCTCGACGTAGCCCAGCGCGCGCGCGAGGAGCGCCTGGGCGATCGTCGAAGAGGGTCGCCTCAATGCCGCGAGCTGCTCGTCGAAGCCCTGCGGATCGGGGCGCAGCGCGCTCTCTGCGACCCGCTGCGCGAGCCCGGTCGCCGCGACCGGCTCGCCCGCACGCAGGGCCCGCGCGACCGCTTCGAGCCCTTCGGCATGCGCGAGCTGGACCGGGGAGGCCTTCGTCCCCTTGGCTTCGGCCGCCGCCCGCTCGGCCGGGCCCCACACCTGCTGTTCGAGGCGCGCCCGCGCGACCCCCCGGGCTGCGGCGTCGAGCAGCTCCGGGTCCGCGTTGGGTCTCCCCGCGGCCTCCTCGAGGGCCGGCAGCGCGAGCTCGGGGAGCCCGCGGCCGATCAACTCGAAGCCTGCGGCGACCAGGTCCCAGCCGTCGAGCAAGGTCTTCTCGAGCGCCTCGTTCTTCGACGGCGACGGAGCCGGCAGGCCGTAGCCGACCAGCTCCCAGCGCAGCGCGCGCGCCTGGCCGGGGGCCGCGCCCTCGAGGGTGTCCAGCGCAGCCTGTGCCCCAGCGAAGTCGCCCGCCCAGGCCGCGACGCACGCTCGGTCCGCGAGGGGCGCGTCGTCAGCCAGCTCCGCGCTCGCGTCCTCCTGCTGCGCCGAGTCCTTGCGCGTGAGGTAGGCGAAGACCCCGAGTCCGACCCCCACCAAGCCCAGGAGGAGCAAGCCCACGAGGAGCTTCGTGCTGACCCCCCCGCCCCCTTCCCCGGAGGAGGCCGACAGGCGAT
This sequence comes from Planctomycetota bacterium, assembly GCA_020425635.1. GTDB lineage: Bacteria > Planctomycetota > J058 > J058 > J058 > JAGQRJ01. The sequence continues at coordinate 7,080 of JAGQRJ010000497.1, forward strand.
CGACGAACTCCTGCGCCGTGGGGCGCGCGCTCGGCGCCTTCGCCAAGGCGTCCTTGAGCAGCGCCTGCAGCGGGCCAGGCAGGTCGGAGGGGATCTGTGGCTCGCTCGAGAGCACCTTGGTGTAGACCTCGAGCGAGGTCTGTCCCTGATAGGGGAGCTCACCCGTCAACGCGCGGTAGAGCATGACCCCCAGCGCGTGCACGTCGGACTTGGGGCTGACCTCTCCTCGGCTCTTGTCGCACTGCTCGGGCGCCATGTAGTAGGGCGTCCCCAGGATCTCCTGCGACAGGGTCAGGCGCGTCGTCGACGCGTCGCCCAGCCAGGCGAGCCCGAAGTCCATGAGCCGCGGGGTGCCGTCCTCTGCGAGCAGCACGTTCTCGGGCTTGAGGTCGCGGTGCACGACGTCCTGGTGGTGCAGGAAGCAGACCGCCTCAGCGACCTGGGCCAGGGTCTCGAGCGCCTCGTCGGAAGACTGTCCGATCTTGAGGCGATCCTCCCACGTAGGGCCCCCGACCAGCTCCATGGCGAAGAAGGGGCGGCCGTTGACCGTGCCCGAGCCGTGGACCTGAACGATCCCGGGGTGATCTCCGAGCTGCTGCAAGGTCCGGCATTCGCGAAGGAAGCGCTGCACCGCAGTCGGGTCCTCGGCGAACACGGGGTTCATGAGCTTGACGGCGCAGGGTTGACCGGTCTGGACGTGGTGCGCGAGGTAGACCACCCCCATGGTGCCTCGGCCCAACTCCTCCTGGACGAGGTAGTCACCGAGCACCTGCCCGAGGCGCTGGGACCGCGGGTGCCCGCCATGGGGGGGGAGAGGGTCAGGGGCCATGCCCCCAGTCTGGCGAGGGATCGCCGCACGAACCAACCGAGTCTGGGCCCAAGCCTCGTCGCGTCGGATTTCTTTTTTTTCGGGGTGCTACACGGGGTCCCCGGCGGGGCATGAAAGGGTGTGAGATGCCCTGCCGTACCCCGTGATCCCTACCCCCAAACCGAGGCGGAAGACGCAGAGCTCAAAGTCTTTAAGGCGCACGCGCGAGGTTGCGAACGGTGCGCTCGGGCGTGGAAAGCCCGCCTGCGCCTCGACGCCGAGGTGCGCAAGGCGCTGGCGACCGCGGACGAAGAGGTCGCCCAGGACTGCCCCGCCCCCGACGTGCTCCTGACCTGGCTGATCGAGCGCAAGGACCCACGGATCGAGGAGCACCTGACGCGCTGCGGCATGTGCCGTGGAGACCTGCTCGCTGCGGCCGAATACACCCACGCCAGCGCTCGCTTCCGGGTCCTGGGGCGCACCTCGTCGCGTCGCCACCGGGTTGGCTCGGAGCGGGTAAAGACCGACTCGGCCAGGGTCCGCAAGACCGGACGAAGCGCGCGAGTCAAGGCGCCGTCCGACCGCACGCGCGTCTCGGCAGCGAGCGCCCAGCGCTCGAGCCGTCGGACGGCAGCCTCGCCGGCTCAAGGCGCGCCAGCGCGCTTGCCGGCCTGGGTCGCCGCCGCCGCCGCGGTCGCAGTCATGCTGCCCCTGGGCGGCATGCTCTACATGGCTCGGGACGACGGGGCAAACCCTGGAGACGTGGCCCAACTCCTCAACGAGCCCGCGCCGCCCCCGGTCGAGGTCGAGCGCATTCCAGACGACCCGCTGCTGCCCGTCACGCCTCCGCGTGAGCCGCGGCGCGATCCGCTCACCGACCTCGAGGACGACCCCGCCGACGACGCGCAAGAGCCCGAGGACGAGCAAGAGCCCGAGGACGACTGGGAGGAGTGGGACTGGGCCCGGGACACCGACCCGGTGGCTCCCGAGCCGGACCCCACGCCGACCCCCACGCTCGAGCAGCCGACGCCCCTCGAGCAGCCCGAGGGGCCGACCCCGACCGAGCCGGTCGCCCCCCCTGCCGACGACCCTGAAGGCCCGATCGTCCCGCGCCCCGAGGATCCGCTGCCCGCCGAGTCGGCCGCCCTCGCGTCGATCGATCGCGCCAAGGGAGTCCGGATTCAAGCGCCGGGGAGCCGGCGCTTCGAGGCCTTCGAGGGCGGCGCGTGCCCCCAAGGCAGCAAGCTCAAGGCGTCCTCGAAGGGCGCGCTGCTCGCGATCGAGAACGGACTCGTCTACCTCGCGCCGCGCGCGGTGCTCGCGTGCGACGAGACCTTTAGCCTCGACCGGGGGCAAATGCTCTACGAAGGGCGCGAGCTGGTCGTTCAGCAGTTCGACCGCCGCCTGGAGCTCGTGGGGCAGGCGCTGCTCATGGCGACCCGCACCCAGTTCGCCCTGGCGTGCCTCCAAGGCAGCGTGAGCTGGAGCGAGGGCGCCGACCAGGGGCTCGTCGTCGCGGGACAACGCGTCAAGGGCAGCGGCCGGGGGTGGAACGCCCCGCAGCCGATCCCCGGCAACCTGGCTCAGGTGACGCTGCCTGGGTGGACCGCGCGGCTGCGCCCGGGCGGGACGCGACCGACCGCAGGCGTCGCCCTGGGCGCCCTCCCGCCCCCGAACTCGACCCCGCCGACCCCGGAGGGCACGGTCCCTCCGCCCGTGAACGGTGGAGGGACCGCGGGTCCGCTCCCCGGCTGGGGTGACCCGACCTCTGGCCCCACCCCCCCGGACCTCGGCAACGGCCTCGGCAACGGCAACGGCACGGGCAAGGGCGTCGGCATGGGCAACGGCAACGGCCTCGGCCAGGGCAACGGCCTCGGCCAGGGCAACGGCCTCGGCCAGGGCAACGGCAACGCCGGCCAAGGCAACGGCAACGCCGGCCAAGGCAACGGCCAGGGCAACGGCAACGCCGGCGGCCAGGGCAGCGGCAACGCCGGCGGCCAGGGCAGCGGCAACGCCGGCGGCCAGAGCAACGGCCAGGGCAACGGCAACGCCGGCGGCCAGGGCAACGGCAACGCCGGCCAGGGCAGCGGCGGTGGGGCGAGGCCGCTTCCCATGGGCGGAGGCGGGCCCCCCAAGTGACCCACGTCGCAGATTCACGTGCCAGGACTAGGCACCGTCGGACGCGTTCGTCATGATCGCAGCGGCACGGATCCCTCTGACACCCTCACCCAAGAACCTGGACGCCCTCCCCCTCGTCGAAGCGTGCTTGTCGGGAAGCCGCGGCGCGTGGGACGAGTTTGCGCGCCGCTACCGCGCGCACATTGGCACCGTGGCTCGCCAAACCCTGCGACGGATCGGGGTCAGCGGCGCCGAGAGCGTGGCCGAAGACGTCGTGGGCGAGGTCTTCAGCGAGCTGCTCGCGCACGACGGACGCGCGCTGAGCAAGTTTCGCGCGCCCTTCTCGCTCAAGGCCTGGTTGGCCGTCGTCACCCGACGAAAGGCCTACCGCGTAGCCGAGCGCGCCCGCCGCCAGACGCCTGAGTCTCTGGACGAGCCCGAGCGGATTCCTCAAGGGGGAGCGTCCCCCGCCTCGGACGTCGCGCACGTCGAACAGCAGGCGTTGGTGGTGAGCCACCTCGAGCAGCTCGAGACCCGCGACCGGCTCGCGCTGCAGCTGTTCTACGAAGGCGGCCGCTCCTACAAGGAGGTCGCGCAGATCCTCGACGTCCCGCCCGCGCACGTCGGAACGCTGCTGGCCCGCGCGCGCCGCCGCCTGGCCAAGGTCATGGGCATCGAGCTCTAAGCCCTTTGGGCGCATGGGCTTCGGCCCGATCCCGAAAAAACTTCGAAGCGCTCGGTTACTCAGACCCCCTCGCTCCCCATGAAGAGGATGAACACGAGGCGCGGGCGAGGACCGCTGGAGGATTTTCATGATCAAGACCTGGACTGTAGGAGCAACGACGCTCCTGTTGAGCGCTTTGTTCGTCGCGGGCTGCTCGGGAAGCAGCGGCGGCGGTGGAGGGGGCGTTGCCCCAGGCAGCACGGCGGGCACGGGGCAGCTGAACGTTCAGCTCACCGACGCCCCGCTTCGTGACCTGTCGCGGATCACCCTGGTCAACGTGACCGTCGAGCGGGTGGAGATCCACGCGGCGTCGACCGCGGCCGCCGGCTCGGGCAGCGCAGCGACCCCGAGCTCGTCGAGCACGAGCGCCTCGAGCACGGGGCTCGCCAACGGCATGGGCGCCAACGCCAACGCCAACGCGGGCAACCAGGGCAACGGCCAGGGCAACGGCCAAGGCAACGGCCAAGGCAACGGTCAAGGCAACGGTCAGGGTCAGGGCCAGGGCAACGCCAACGCCAACGCCAACGCCAACGCCAACGCCAACGCCAACGCAGGCGGCCAAGGGCAAGCCACGGGATCTGCCCAGGCCGGCCAGGCGAACGGCAACGGCAACGGCAACGGTCAGGCGAACGGCAACGCCGGCGGCAACGGCAACGGCAACGCCGGCGGCAACGGCAACGGCAACGGCCCGGCCAACGGCAACTGGATCGTGCTCTTCGACGCCACCGCAGCCGGCGCGCCCAAGACCTACAACCTGCTCGACCTGCGCGGCGGAGTGACCGCCGAGCTCGCCAACGCGAATCTGCCTGCAGGGAAGTACACCCACATGCGGATCACGTTCTCCGCGGTCGACATGATCGTCGACGGGAACTCCTACTCGACCCAGAACGGCCTCGTCGACCTGCGCTCGGGCATGATCCAGATCCCCTTCCAGGGCAAGGACGTGATCGACGTGCAGCCCGGCCAAGCAGCCAAGGTCCTGATCGACTTCGACCTGAGCAACTCGTTCAACTCGACCGGGCCCCCCACCGCCCCCACCGGCTTCAGCATCTCTCCCGTGCTCCGCGGCGCGAACCTGAACACGAGCGGCGCGCTGGCAGGGGTCGTGATCTCCGACAACAAGACCCCCGGCGCGACCGGAGACGACCTGCCCCTCCCCAACGCCATGCTCACCGCGACCCAGGGCAAGACCACGATCGTGACCTTCGCCGACGCGCAGGGCGCCTACTACTTCCCCGGCCTCGCCGAGGGCCCGTGGGACCTCCTGGTCTCCGCGCCGGGCTACGCCGACTCGACCCAGACCGGCGTCCAGGTCGTGCAAGGCCAGCAACAAACCGCTGACTTCGTGCTGGCGCAGCAGTAATGAACACCCGTTTCCTCCTCTTCCTATCCTTGACTTCCGCGAACCTCTTCCTCGGCTGCGCTCCCCCTCCCGGGGGGGCGCAGCCGCCCTCGCGCGCGCGCTCGGTGGAGGAGGGCTCGGCCCAGCAAGGACCCGCCGCGCCGGCCGTCGCGACCACGGCCGCCCCGCTCACTCCGGCGCCGGTGACCTCCCCCCCCGCTCTCGCCTCGCCCTCGTCGCGCGGCGCTGCGCCGGTCGCGGAGGAGCAGCGCTTCGAGCTCGAGCGCACCTTGTTGGCCGAGCGCGACCCCCACCGTCGCCGCGGCGCGGTGGACGAACTGGCGGCCCTCCCCGACTCCGAAGACTCCTTGATCCGCACCCTGCTCTCCGACGCGGATCCGCTGGTCCGCCGCTGGTCCGCGCTGGCCCTCGAGCGCCGCCCCCCCAGCCCCACGATCGAGGGCGGGATCCGCCAGGCCCTGATCGGCGAGAGCGACCGCGCTGTGCGCGCCGTCCTCGAGCGCACCCTCGCCGGACTCGAGTCCAACCGCGCGGCGTTGGCCCTGCGCTGACGCTCGACTGGCGCAGCCCAGGGGTCCCGACCATGCTGGAGGGGCATTCCCTGGCCCCCAGCCCTCGAGTTCTTCATGAGCCGCGCCCTGCGCCCCGGTGACGTCTTCGGCCCCTACGGAGTCGTCAAGCTGCTCGGCCGCGGCGCCATGGGCGAGGTGGCCCTCGTGCAGCACGCCCAGCTCGGCGCGCTCTACGCGCTCAAGGTCCTGGGCACCGCCCTCGCCAACGACGCGAGCGCACGGCAGCGCTTCATGCGCGAAATGGAGGCCCTGGCGGCCGTCGACGCCCACCCCGGAGTGGTGCGTGTGCACGCCAGCGGGATCCTCCCCGACGGTCGGCCCTACTTCATCATGGAGTACGTCGAGGGTCAGACCCTCGCTCGGGCGCTGCGCCACGAGCTCCCCAGCGAGATCGGGATCGAGGTCGTGGCCGAGGTCGGCGAAGCCCTCGGCTTCCTCCACGAGCACGGGATCGTGCACCGCGACGTCAAGCCCGAGAACGTGCTCCTCGCCGCCGAGGGCCGCGCGCGCCTCAGCGACTTCGGCCTGGCCAAGGCCGTCGGCGGCAACGAGCAGCGCCTGACCCTCACCGGGGAAATGATCGGCACCCCTGCCTACATGTCGCCCGAGCAGGCTCGCGGAGGAGACGAGGTCGGCCCCGCGAGCGACGTCTACGCCTGCGGAGCGGTGCTCTACGAAGTCCTCACCGGGCGCGTCCCGCACCTCGGCCAGACCGCGATCGAGATCTGCTCGCAGATCGCCATGGGCAAGGCCTTCCCTGCGCCGTCTTCCCTGCGCGCGGGGATCGACCCGCGCGTCGAGGCGGTGTGCCTGCGCGCCCTCGCCTTCGACCCCGCAGCGCGCTACGCCGACGGCGCGGAGTTCGCCCTCGCCTTGCGCGCCGCGACCTCCGAAGAGGAGCGCAGCAGCCGGCTCGTCCCTGCCCTCGCGGTCGGCGCGACGCTCCTGGTCCTGGCCAGCGTCGGGACGTTGTGGCTGACCCTCGGCGGCTCGAACCAGGTCGCGGCTCAGCCTGCAGAGGAGACCCCCCCCGCGCTGCTCGCGGTGCGGGCGCACGCAGGCGCGGGGAACTGGGCGGCGGTCCTCGAGGCGCGCGAGGAGGCCGAAGGCTGGACAGGCGAGGCCCGGGCGGAGTGGGATCGGCTGTCGCTCCAAGCGCGGCGCGAGTTGATCGCCCGCGCCTGGATCAGCGGCCGGCTCGAGGAGGGCTGCGCCGCGTGGGACCAGGGTCCAGCCTTCCAAGACCCGACGGCGGCCTGGCTGCTCGCCGCGTCTGGCCGGGCCGCGGACGCCCCCCTCCAGGCCGTCGAAGCCCCCCACGAGCGCGCCTGGCTCGCCGCGTGGGCCGGCGACCTCGCCGGCTGCGAGCAGGCGCTGGAGGCCCTGGAGGGCGCGCACGCGACCGCCCTGCGCTGGCGCCTGCGCGAGGTCTTGCCGACCCTCGAAGCTGGGGCCGCGGGGGTGGAGGGCGAGGCGCCCGAGGCGCGCTTGGCTCGCGGTCAACGCGCCTTGGCGCTCGGGCGGGTGGGTCAGGCCGCGGCGCTCCTCGACGTCGACGGCGGGCTCGGCTCGAGCGCGCTGCGCGCCGATCACGAGGTGGCGCGCGCGCGCCTGGCCCTCGCCTTGGGAGACCCCGTCCCGCTGCGCGGGCTGGTCGAGGCCCGGCTCCGCCGTCGGCCCGAAGGCTTCGCCCGGCTCGAGCTCTGGGTCCTCGCCCGCGAGGTCGGCCCCTGGGTCGAGCCGCACGTCCGCGAGTCGCTGCTCGAGACCCTCCCCATACGGCTGCGCGACCTCGGCGTGCCCTGGGCCCTGGACGCAGGCGCAGGGCTGACGCGAGCCCGCGCCGCCGCCGCCCAGGGCCCCGCCGCCCGCGAGGCCTTCGTCGCTGCGGGGGCCCACCCCGTGCTCGCCTCGCGCTCCCTCGCCTTGGCCGACCTCGACGCCTGTCGCCGGGGGCTCGACGGCCCGCGCGGCCTCGTGCTCGCACGAAGCTCCGCGGCCCTCGAGGCCGCCGAGCGCGGCCACGCGCGCCCCCCGTCGTTCGAGGCGGCCCGCGAGCGCCTCGACACCCTCGCCCTCGCGTGCCCGGGGAGCCCCGCCCTGGCGCTGCTGAAGCTGCGCGCGCAGCGGCGGGTCTCGGCCCCCGTCGAGGACGACTGGGAGGCCTTCGCGAAGGTCAGCCCCAACGACCCGGCGCTGCTGCGCGAGCGGGCGCTGGCGGCCGAGGCCTGGGCCTCCTGGACGATCGCCGCCGACGGCCAGCGCACACCGGTTGGCTTCGCGAGCGCCGCGGCGGCTTGGGAGGCGGTGGAGGAGGCGAGCGCCACCGACGCCGAGGCGCGCGAAGCGCGCCTGCGTCGGGTGCAGGCCCTGGCCCAGGCCGCGGCCGGAGGATCGCCTGAAGCGGCGAGCTGGGCCGCGATCGGCTCCCTCCTCGCGCCACGCCTCGCCACGCTCCCCGTCGCACCCGCAGCGAACGCGCGCCGGAAGCTGCGGGACGCGGTCGCCGAGAGCGACCTCGAACAGCTCGACGCCCTGCACGCCGAGCTGGCCAACTACGCCGCGGGCCTCACCTCGGACGACCTGAAGGCGCTCTACCTTCAGGCGGCCCTGGGCGACGGCGACGCAGCAGACGCCTACGTGGGGCTGGCCGGAGACGCGACGGCGCTCTCGATCCTCGCCCTGCGCGCCACGGAGCGCGCGGGCGACCGAGACGCGCTCCACGACCACGCGCGCAAGCTGGCGGACTCGCTGGGCTTGCCCTACGCCTTCCTCGTGGCGGCGGCCACCGCGAGCCCCGCGCGAGGCGCGGTCAGCGGACGCGCCCCCTCCCCGCTCGACCTCGCGCACGTCGTCCTCGACGCCCCCGAGGAGGTCCCGGCGGTGATCGCGTTGCTGCGCGACGAGCGCACCCTCCCCCCCAACGTCGAGGAGGCCTCCGGGGAGATCGACGGCTCGGGGCTCAGCGAGCGCACCCGCCTCGTGGCTCGTGCCCTGCTCCTCCTGTGGGAGGCCCTGCGCGCCGACCCGAACTCGGCGCGCAGCTGGAGCCTGTCCGCGGCCGACGCCCTCGACCAGGCCCTCGAGCAAGACCCCGCGCACCCTGGGCTGCTCCACCTCCACGCGCTGGCGCTCCTGCGCCCCTCCGGCCAAGCCCCCAGGAACGAGCTGCTCCTGAGGGTCGCCCGCCAGGACCTCGCCCTCGCCAGCGACGGGTGCCCCTGGGCCCCGGGCCCGCGAATCCGCTCCCTCGCCCTGCGCCAGCAGGACGCGCCCCTCGAGCCGTCGATCGACCGCCTGGGAGCCCTCGGCTGCCTGTGGACCGTCGTCTCGCAGCTCTCCGTCGAGGGCGGGCTCGACCCCTGGGACCCCTCCCTCCAGGAGGTCGAGACCTTGGAGGGCAGCACGATCGTGCCGGCGTTCCAACGCACGTTCAGGTCGGGTCGCCGGCGAACCGCCCTCGCGCTCTACCAGCTGTTTCGCGAGACGGTCCGCCTACGCGAGGGCAACGGGGGCAAGAACCGCCGAGCCGAGGTCAAGGTCCTCGACGACCTCCTCCCGCACGAACCCGACCCGCTGCTGCGCGAGGACGTCCGCGGGGCCTACCTGACCCTCCACGCCGACGGCGCCGAGGAGGAGACCCAGTGGGACGAGCGGGTCGAGGCGCTGCGGATCCTGACGAGGGCGCCCCAGCGCCCGCTGCGCCTCGGCGGGCTCGCGGGCCTCGTCTCCGGCCCCAGCCTCGCAGGGGTCCGCCCCCCCCTGGATCTGCCCGACCTGTGGTCCCAGGCCTACTCCCTGGGCATGGGGTGGGACGGCTCCCACCACCGGGCTGAGCTGTGGCACGACCTGTTCGACGACGACGAAGAGCTGTTCAGCGTCAAGGAGCTGCGCGATCCCTGGTCCCGGAGTCGCGCGCTCCTCGACGGGCTACACGACCCCTTCCCGCCCCACAGCGCGCGCGCGCTGCGCTCGCTGCGTTGGCGCGACTCCCGACGCTGGGCGCTGGGTGTCGCGCGGGCGGCGGCCTTCGAGCGCGGCAATCAACCGGGGGTCAGCGCCTACTTCGGGGTCACCAGCGCGCTGCGCTGGGACCGACGTCCGTCGAGGCGCACCCTGACCCGCGCGCTCACCGTCGCGCGCCTGTTCGAGCGGATCGACCCGCCGACCTTCCGCGCGCTGCGCTCGGACCTCCTGCTCAGCCTCGTCTACTACGAGGACCACCGCGACCACGACGACGACGACGACCCCGACACGCCGGAGCGGCGCGCCGAGCGCGCGGCGCGCTGGGCGGAGGGGATCCGCCTCGCGCTCGAGGTCGACCCCGAGGCCGTCTCCTCGGAGTGCGAATCGGAGGCCACCGCGTGGTATCGCCGGGCGCGGGCAGCCGCCCTGGATCAAGACGAGGGCAAGCTCGAGGAGGCGATCGCGCGGATCGACGAGGCCGAGGAGCGCTGGGGGCTGGACGACGTGCTCGAGGCCGAGCCCTGGAGCGAGCGCCTGCGCGAGAACCCGCGCATGCGAAACCTGCTCCCGGAAGACTGAGCGCGCGTTGGAGCTTCCCCAGTGACGCTGCGAGCAGGTGACGCCTTTGGCCCCTACCGGGTCGTGGCCGGGATCGGACGCGGCGCCATGGGCGAGGTCCTGCTCGTCGAGCACGAGCAGCTCGGCGCACAGTACGCGCTCAAGGTCCTCGGCCGCGACCTCGCGCAGGACGACGAGGCGCGCAAGCGCTTCATGCGCGAAATGGAGGCCCTGGGCGCGGTCGACGCGCACCCGGGGATCGTGCGCGTGCACGCCAGCGGGATCCTCGCCGACGGGCGCCCCTACTACGTCATGGAGTTCGTCGAAGGCCAGACCCTGGCCCGCGCCCTGCGCCACGACCTCCCCAGCGACCTAGGGATCGAGATCACGATCGAGGTCGCGGAGGCGCTCGGCTTCCTGCACTCCAGGGGAATCGTGCACCGCGACGTGAAGCCGGAGAACATTCTGCTCGCCGCGGAGGGCCGGGCTCGCCTGAGCGACTTCGGTCTGGCGAAGGCGATCGGCGACGCCTCCCAGCGCCTGACCCTCACCGGCGAGCTGATCGGAACCCCGGCCTACATGGCGCCCGAGCAGGCGCGGGGCACGGGCGAGATCACCCCGGCCACCGACGTCTACGCTTGCGGGGTCGTGCTCTACGAGGTGCTCACCGGGCGCCTGCCCTACGAAGGGCGCACCGCGATCCAGATCACGCGCAAGGTCGCGAACGGCATGCCCTTCCCCAAGCCGTCCCGGCTGCGGGCCGCGATCGCCCCCGAGGTCGAGGCGGTGTGCCTGCGAGCGCTGGCCTACAAGCCCGAGGCTCGCTACGCCGACGGCGCCGAGCTCGCGGCCGCCCTGCGGGAGGCCGCCGCGGCGCCTGCGCCGCCTCCGCGCAAGCTCTGGCCCTTGGCCGTGGGCCTCACCGGGGTCGTCGCGCTCGCGGTGGGCGGCGCGCTGTGGCTCAGCGGGGGAAAGCCTGAGCAGGACGCGGTCGAGCCCGCGCAGCCCGCGCTCGTCGCCCTCGAGGCGCACGCGGCCGCGGGCAACTGGGACGCCCTGCTCGACCTCGCCGCGCGCGCGGATCCCGGCGTCGAGCCGTCGCCGCGCTGGGTGGCGCTGGTGCGCAAGGCGCGCGGCGAGGTGATCGCGCGGGCCTGGGCGTCACGGTCGTTCGCGGCCGGCGCGCGCGCTTGGGACCTCGGGGAGCCGCTGGCCGACGCCCGCGCTGCCTGGTTGCTCGCAGCCCTGGGGCGCGCCGCCGAGGCGCCCCTGGCCGCGATCGAAGACCCCGCGGAGCGCGCCTGGTTGGCCGCTTGGGCCGGCTCGCTGCCCGCCTGTCAAGCCGCGCTGAGCGAGCTCCCCCAGGACCAGGGGCTCGCC
>JAGQRJ010000498.1 GCA_020425635.1 Planctomycetota bacterium
GGCCCTACCGCGAGCTGGCCCGTGTCTCGCTGTAGCCCCCCCACACGAAACAAACGCGCGGGCACCCCGAGGGGCACCCGCGCGCTTGGTGTTTCGAATCCGAGTGGACTAGCCGAGCTTGACGCGCGACACGCTGTCCTTGAGAGCCTTGCCCGGACGGAAGCCGACGCTCTTGCTCTTCTTGATCTTGATGGGCTCGCCGGTGCGGGGGTTACGGCCCATGCGGCCGGGACGCTCCTTGACGGTGAAGCTGCCGAAGCCGACCAGGCTGACCTGGTGGCCGTCGCTCTTCTTGAGCCCCTCGGTGATGCCGTGCAGGACGGCGTTGAGAGCGCGCTCGGCGGCAGCCTTGGTGCTGTTGGTGCCGAGCTCGTTCGACTCGTGGATCCACTGAATGAGTTGTTGCTTGTTCATATCACATCTCCCTTGCCATGGGCCCTCCAGCAGACCCGTCCGCTGGAGGCCCCTTGAATAGCGGTACACAGCGGGTCGTCCGCCGTGGTCCGCGAAGTCTACTTAGGTCAACTGACATCTCGGCGCGCTTTCCTGGAAAAAACATGAGGAAATTCGGGGGCTCCAGCGCACCCCCCGCAGCAAACGCTGTTGGATCAAGGGCTTGAGACGCCCCATCCCCCGTAGAAAATGGGGATAATCTTGGTTGTTAAAGTTCATTGGGGAGCCCAGTAAACACGTGGATCTCGACCAACTGCGCAGCAAAATGCTGTTCCTGGGGCTCACAGACGCCCAACTGCAGGCCGTCTCCGGGATCGCCCAACTCCGCAGCTTTCGCCGGGGCGAGGTGATCCAGCGCCGGGGCGCCCTGGACGACGCGCTCTACGTGATCGAGCAGGGCTCGGTCGAGCTCCGGGTCACGACCCCTCAGGGCGAGCGCACGGTCGCCGTGTTCGAGCGCGGGTCCTACGTGGACGAGGGCTTCGCCGGGGACTTCTTCGGCGAGTTCAGCCTGGTGGACCTCGAACCTTGGCCGGCCTCGGTCTGCGCCCGGGAGCGCACCGTGGTGCTGGAGTTCAAGCGCGACGACCTCTACGAGGTCTTCTCGCGCGACGTCGACCTCCAGATCGGCATGATCCTCAACATTGCACGCGGCCTCAGCCGCCGGCTCCGTCTCCGCAACCGAAGTTGAGGCGTCGCCGCTACTTCTGCGGCCCGCGCAGCACCGAGTTGCCCTCGTGCAAGGCCGCCGCGGCCCCCGCGGGGGCGTCGCCGAAGTCGGCGTAGCTGAGCCGCCCCGACTGGGCGAAGAAGTCGATCGGGTTGTTCCACACCACCCGCTCGATCTCCTCCTCGTCCATGCTGGCCTTGCGCATCTTCATGACCGTCTTGGGCACGCTCAGGGGGTCGCTAATCCCCCAGTCGCAGGCGCTGTTGATCAGCATCTTCTCCGTGCCGTAGCGACGGAAGATCTCGATCATGCGGTCGGGGTCCATCTTGGTGTTCGGGTAAATGCTGTAGCCCGCCCAGCACTCGGTGGCCTTGACCAGGGGCGTGGTCTCCTCGTTGTTGTGGTCGACGAGGACCATGCGCGGGTCGATCCCCGAGTCGCGGACGAGGTCGAGGGTCCGGATCGTGCCCTGCTTCTTGTCGCGGTGCGGGGTGTGGATCAGCACCGGGAGCGCCTTGTCCTTGGCGATCTCGATCTGCGCGAGGAAGGCCTCCTCCTCGGCGGGGGTCATGTCGTCGTAGCCGATCTCGCCCACGCCCAGCACGCCCTCGCGGTCGACGTAGTCGCGGACCAGCGCCACGACCTCCTCGCGCAGGCGCGGGTCGTTGGCCTCCTTGGGGTTCAAGGCCATGGTGCAGTAGTGGCGGATCCCGAACTGCGCCGCGCGGAAGCGCTCCCAGCCGAGGAGCGTGTCGTAGTAGTCCTTGAACGAGTGCACACTCGTCCGCGGCTGCCCCAGCCAGAACGCCGGCTCGAGGATCCCGCGCACCCCCGCCAGGGCCATGGCCTCGTAGTCGTCGGTGGTCCGGCTGAACATGTGGGCGTGGGGCTCGAAGATCTTCATGCAGGACCCTTTCAGCGGCTCGCGTTCAACTGCTCGAGGGCCGCGGAGATCGCGGCCTGCACGGTCGTGTCGGGCTCCCGCGGTCGCCGCTCCTCGAGGAAGCTCGCGGCGCGAGGGTCGCGCGAGCGCCCCAAGCCTACCGCGGCGGCGCGCCGCTCCAAGGCGTCGGGGTGCTCGAGGTTGCCGATCATGCGCGCGACCAGCCCGGGCCGGGGGTGCAGCGCGGCGATCGGCCACAGCTCGCGGGGCACCTTGCGCCCCGCGGCGAGGCGCTCGTCCATGAACTCGCACATGCTCTCGGCGAGGGTGGCGTCGGCGCGCTGCTCGAGCCCGAGGAAGCCCGCGACGGGGACCTCGCAGAAGAAGGCCTTGAGCACGGCCTTGCGGTAGTCGTGGGCCTCGAGGTTCGCGGCGCTGAAGGGGTTCCCGCTCCAGGCCGCGAGCAGGAGCACGTCGAGGTAGGTCCGCCCGGCGTCGAGCACCAGCTCCAGCCCGCGGGCCGGCGGGCAGCAGCGCACGAAGTTCAGCGCGCGCAGCGCGGCCCGCCGGGTCTCGGTGTCGCCCCCGTCGTAGGCGAGGAACAGGCTGTCGTAGGGCTCCGCGCTCGCCTCGGCCGCCCGGGCCAGGAGCCAGGTGCGCGCGGCCTCGTGCACCTTCCAGCTCCCGACCGGCACCTCGCCCCAGGTCCCCGGGAGGGTCGCCCCCTCCCGCGCGGCGAAGCCCGCGATCAACGCCCGGTCCCCGAGCCGAGCCGCCTCGCGCAGCGCGCTCGGCGACGCGTCGGCCGCGTCGAGCCACTCGCGGCCGCCGGCGTCCAGGCGCGCGTCGATCGCCGCGCGCAGGCCGCTCAGCGACTCCTCCGCCGAGGCCGTCGCGCCCAGGCTTGGCTTTGCCATCGCTCCCTCGCTCGGGTCGACTCGCGCGCAGCTCAGCCCTTGCCGCAGCATCACCTACGTCGTTCCCGCGGATATTGGACACCCCCCTGGGCGTTGTCGCCAGTCTGCGCGCGCAGCGCTCGGCGCGCGATCCTTACAGTTCAATGACCCAGCGCCTTGTTCGAAGCTTTACGTTTGGCGCCAACCTGGGGAGGTTGGAGTGCTGCACAAGTGGATCGTGGGCGGGGTCCTCGGCCTCGCGGTCGTGTTCGGAGGGACGGCGGTCGACGCGGGGGGCAGCGACGCGCCCTGGAGCGGCCAGGTCGTGGCGGTCTACGACGGCGACACCTTGCTCGTCCGCCACGGGCGCGCGCGAGAAATGATCCGCCTGCACGGCGTCGACGCCCCCGAGTGGGAGCAGCGCTACGGCCCCTCGGCCGGAAACTTCGTGGCCAACCTCCTGCTCTACGAGACCGTCCGCGTGCGCCCGGTGGTCAAGGACTTCTACGACCGCACCGTGGCCGTGGTCGAGCTCGACGACGGCCGCAGCCTCAACGAGCTGCTCCTCGACCGGGGCTACGCCTGGGTCTACCGCTCCTACGTGTGGGGGAGCCTGCGCTACGCCTACCTCGACCGCGAGCGCGTGGCCCGCGACGACCACCGCGGGCTGTGGCACGACGCCAACCCGACCCCGCCCTGGCGCTGGCGGCAGTGGTATTGACCCCGCCCGCCGCCCGCTAGCGGGCGGATTCCCTCGCACTCCGCCCGCCGGCTCGCGTAGACTCGTGGCGCGCGCGAGCCGCGGGAGGTGACGTGGGCGTATTGGACGTGGTCGAGATCGGGCACCCGGTGCTCCGGGAGACCGCCCGCGAGCTGAGCCTCGAGGAGCTCGCCAGCCCGCGCTGGCAGGGCTTCATCGACGACCTGATCGAGACCATGCGCGCGCGAGACGGCGCGGGCCTGGCCGCGAACCAGGTCGGCGAGCCGGTGCGGATCTGCGTGATCGAGGTCCGCGCGCCGAACCCACGCTACCCCTACAAGCCCGCGATCCCGCTGCGCGTGCTCGTCAACGCGCACTGGGAGCCCGTCGGAGACGAGGTCTTCGAGAACTTCGAGGGCTGCCTCTCGGTGCCCAACCTGCGCGGGCTCGTGCAGCGCCAGCTGCGCGCGCGCGTGCGCTACCTCGACCGCCACGGCGCCCCCCACGACGAGGTGGTCGCGGGCCTCTGCGCGGGGACGCACCAGCACGAGCTCGACCACCTCAACGGGATCTTGTTCGTCGACCGGGTCAGCGACCCCCACAGCCTCACGACCCTCGCGGGCTACGAGCGCTTCCACAAGGCCGAGTTCGAGGCGCGAATCCGCGAGCTGGTCGCGCGCGTCGGGAGTTGAGCGTGCAGCACCCCACCTTCTCCGAGTCCTACGCCCAGGCCCGCGAGCGCTTCCTGCGCGGCGCCGCAGACGCCGGCGCGGCGGTCGAGAGCCACCCCCTCGCCCTGCGCGGCCCCGAGCGCGAGGTCCTCGCGGTCGACGTCGCCCGCCTCGGGCCCGCCGACGCCACCCGCTGGGTGGTCGTCAGCTCGGGGCTCCACGGGATCGAGGGCTACCTCGGCTCGGCCCTGCAGCTCAGCCTGCTCCGCGGCCTGCCCGGCGGCGCGCTCCCCGAGGACACGGGGCTGCTCCTGCTGCACGCCCTGAACCCCTACGGGTTCGCCTGGACCCGGCGCTTCGACCAAAACAACGTCGACCTCAACCGCAACTTCCTCCTCCCCGGGCAAGCCTTCACCGGCGCCCCCGAGGGCTACGAGCTGGTGAGCGACCTGCTCAACCCCGAGCGCGCGCCGCGCCGCGTGAGCGCGTTTCGCCTGCGCGCCGCGCTCAAGATCGCCCAGCACGGGTTCAGCACGCTCAAGGCCGCGGTCGCGGGCGGCCAATACGTGCACCCCCGCGGGCTGTTCTTCGGCGGCCACCGCCCGGCCCCGACCCAGACCCTGCTCGCCGCGGAGCTCCCGCGGCTGCTCGCCGCCGCCCAGCGCGTGGTGCACCTCGACCTGCACACGGGCCTCGGCGCCCGAGCCGACTACGCGCTGCTCCTCGACTGCGACCCCGACGACCCGCGGGTCGCGCAGCTCACCGCGCGCTTCGGGAGCAAGGTCGAGGGCTGGGACGCGGCGGGCACGGCCTACGTCGTGCGCGGGGGCCTCGGCCCCTGGTGCGAGGCGCTGCTCCCGCAGACGGACTACACCTTCTTCACCGCGGAGTTCGGCACGGTGCCGCCGCTGCAGGTGATCGAGGCGCTGCACCTCGAGAACCGCGCGCACCACTGGGGAGCCCCCCACGCGGCCTCGACCCAGCGCGCGAAGGCGCTGCTGCGCAAGGCCTTCGCGCCCCGGGACCCTCGCTGGCGCGCCGACTCGCTGCACCGCGCCCGCGGGATCGTCGAGCAGGCCTTCGCCTCGCTCTCCGCCGACCCGTCGCCCGCGCTGGCGACCGCCTGAAGGTCGGCGAGCTGCGGCGCGCGAAGAAATCCGAGATTCCCGACGGACCGGGCTACCGCACGGGCCTGATTTCGCGCAGGATCCGTCCACGCACTCTGCTCTCACGGGAGGTCTCGCGGTGACCACGTCCGCCGGCATAGAAGTCTTCAACCCTGGCGAGTTCAACTCCGAGCGTCACTTCTACCCGCGCACGCTCAACGCGCAGATCCACCCCCAGGTGGCGAGCTTCTTCCGCATGTCCCAGGAGCGGCTGATCAGCCGCTACTGCCACCTGCACCCCTTCGTCCAGCAGGACGTGCTGCGCGAGATCCTCTCCACCCCGCCGCGCTACTTCCGCTGGTCGGGGACCGACGTGTTCAACGTCTCCACCGAAGACGGCGTCCGCCAGAAGCTCGTGGTCGAGACCAACAGCTGCCCCTCCGGGCAGAAGTCCTTCCCGCTGCTCGAGGAGGAGAACGAAGAGGGCGGCTACCGCCGGTTGCTCGAGCAGACCTTCTTGCCCCTCATGAGCAAGACCCTGCGCAAGCAAGGCGGCGAGGGCGAAGTCGTCGTGCTCTACGACAAGAACGAAATGGAGAGCTCCGGCTACGCCCAGGTCCTGGCCACGCTCCTCGACCGCCCCGTGCTCTACGTGCCCTGCCCGGTGAGCGACCCGCACCGGCACACCACCGTCCGCGACCGCCAGCTCTTCGTGAACTACAACGGCGAGGAGCTCCCGGTGGCCTGCGGCTTCCGCTACGTCACCCAGCGCCCCTGGACGCGCTTGCCCTTCGACCTCAAGACGCCGCTCTTGAACCCGATCGTGGCCTGCCTCGCGGGCGGGCGAAACAAGACCCTCGCGGCCAAGGCCTACGAGGCCTTCAACGCCAAGCACCGTGAGCGCGGGCTGGAGATCCGCACCCCGGCCTCCTTCACCAACGTGCGCAAGGCCGAGGTCCCGCTGATCGTGGCCCAGCTCGGCGGCAAGGCCGTGGTCAAGATCCCCTACCTCAACGCGGGCCAGGGGATCTTCACGATCGTCAACGACGACGAGCTCGAAGCGTTCATGTCCCAGGACTACGCCTACGACGCGTTCATCGTGCAGCAGCTGGTCGGGAACTTCCGCTGGTCGTCCACGACGACCCAAGGCAAGGTGTTCAACATCGGCACGATCCCCGACAAGAAGTCGGAGATCTACGTGTTCGACATGCGCATGATGGTCTCCTGGCAGGGCGACTCCTGCTGGCGCCCGGTGGCGATGTACGCGCGCCGCGCGCCCCTGCCCATGGCCAGCGAGCTCGCGGACGGCTCCGAGTCCTGGTCGATCCTGGGCACCAACCTCAGCCGCAAGGTCGGCGACGAGGCCTGGACGACCGAGCCCCAGCGCCTGCTGATGTTCGACCGGCGCGACTTCGCGAAGCTGGGCCTGGGCATGGACGACCTGATCGAGGCCTTCGTGCAGTCGGTGATGGCCACCCTCGCGATCGACGACATGGCCCGGCGCCTGGTCAAGCGCGGCGGGGGCTTCCGCGCAGACCTCTTCCGCTCCCTGGCGCTGGACGAGAAGCTCGCGGGAGAGATCATGACCAGCGGCGAGAACGGCACGAGCGGGGTGCACGCGTGAACGAGGAGGCTCCCCAGGCGCCGCACCTCAGCGGCCGGCGCAAGAAGAGCAAGCAGGTGGGCGAGGTCGACCCGCGCCCGCTGCGCGTGGACGAGTACCCCGCCGGACAGCGCGTCGACCTGCTCGTCCCGCTCTACCGCACCGGCCTCGGGCAGCCGGTGAACGTGCCCTTCGTGGTCTTGCGCGGGAAGAAGCCGGGCCCGGTGCTCGGGGTCTCGGCCGCGGTCCACGGCGACGAGCTGAACGGGATCCGGATCATTCACAACGTGCTCAAGACGGTCGACCCCGAGCTGCTCTCGGGGACGCTGATCTGCGCCCCGGTCGCCAACGTCCCCGCCTTCGAGGCGGGCCAACGGCGCTTCCCGGAGGACGAGCGCGACCTGAACCACGTGTTCCCCGGGAAGAAGGAGGGCACGGCCTCGGAGCAGTACGCGCGCGCGTTCTTGACGACCTTCCTCCCCCCCTGCGACTTCCTGGTCGACATTCACACGGCCAGCCGCGGGCGGATCAACTCGCTCTACGTGCGCGCAGACCTGCACCAACCCGAGGCGCGACGCATGGCGCTGCTCATGCACCCGCAGATCGTGCTCCACGGCCGCAGCGGCGACGGCACGCTGCGCAACGCGGCCCGGGTGCGCGAGATCCCCGCGATCACCGTGGAGGCGGGAAACCCGAGCACCTTCCAGGGCCACATGGTCTACGAAGGCGAGGCCGGCGTGCTGCGGATCATGGCGGCGCTGGGGTTGATGGCCGGCGACCACGCCCCGCCGCCGCCGGACCGGGAGCCCGTGATCTGCAAGACCTCGCGCTGGCTGCGCACCCGCGCGGGGGGACTCTTGACCACCCACTTCGGGCTCACCGACAAGATCGAGAAGCGGGACCTGCTCGTCGACCTCGTCGACCCCTTCGGGCACGCGATCGCGTCCTACCGCGCTCCCGCGGCGGGCGTCGTGATCGGCATGTCTCGAGACCCCGTGGCGGTCCCGGGCACGCGCTATTGCCACCTCGGCGCGATCGGCGAGCCACCCGACCCGCGCGAGCGCTCGCGCGAAGGGCCGCCTATCTCAGACGAGCGCTGATCGCGCGCTCGCGGACCTCGTCCGCGTGCATGCAGTGCCGGCAGAGGTGGGTCAGCGGCCGCACGCGCAGGCGCTCGATCCCGATCTGCTCCCGGCAGTCGATGCACACGCCGTAGGTCCCGCGCTTGAGCTGCGTGAGCGCCCGGCGGACCTCCTTGAGCTCGGTGCCGGCGAGCTCCAGGTCGAGGACCTCGCACTTGGGGGCCTCGTCGAGCTCCCCAGACAGGAAGGCCTCGACCTGAATCAGGTCGCGCTCGATCGGAGCGAAGTTGCGATCGCGTTTCTCGGCCATGGTCCCCCTCCTTCGGGTGAGCAGTCCGCGCGGCGCAAAGCACGAGGCACGCCAAACGCCACCGACCGTGAGGACGAGGGTTGCGCGCGCCCGCCGTGGAAAACGTTAACTCACGTTGCGGAGGGGACCCGGGGCTCGCGCAGCCTGCGCTCGAAGGCCTCGAGGATCGGGGTGCAGAAGTTCTGCGCCGAGAAGGCGTTCGCGTCGCGCAGCCCCCCGGTGCTGAACACGTTCACCTCGACGGCCCGAGCTCCGATCATGTCCAGCCCGGCGAGGGAGATCCCCTCGGCCAGCAGCAGGCGACCGAGCTCGCGCCCCGCGGCCAGTTGCTCCGCGGTGGGCTTGCCGGCCGCCGGGCTCCCGCCCAGGTGAATGTTGCTCCGCCAGTCGCTGGGCGAGGGCACGCGCTGCACGCTGGCGACCTTGCCGTTCATCGTCAGCGGCTCGCCCTCGAGCACGATCAGCCGCAGGTCGCCGCCGGCCGCCTCGGGCATGTAGTCCTGGACCATGGCCGGCCCCTCCCCGGTGAGGGTCGAGAGGATCGCCTGCAGGTTGGGGTCGTCGGCGGAGAGCTTGAACACCCCCTGGCCCCGGGTGCCGACCAGCGGCTTGGCGACGCAGGGCCCAGGGGCGTCCTCGACGAACTCCCGCAGCTGCTCGACCCGGCTCGCGATCGCCGTGCGCGGGCGCAGGTGCCCGGGCAGCCCCGCGAGGAAGAGCTTGCTCGCGGCCTTGCGCAGCCCGGCGGGGTCGTTGA
>JAGQRJ010000071.1 GCA_020425635.1 Planctomycetota bacterium
TCGCAGGCGGCTACCCCGCAAACTCACCACTTCGTGGTGAGATTTGCGGGCTAGGCCTCGGCGAGGGCCTCGGGCAGCTGGCCCCGCACCAGCGCCCACGCGTCGCTGAGCAGCATGTCGCGGGTCACCTGGGGCGCGTCCTCGTCAGCTGAGCGGGTGACGCCCTCCCGCAGGGCCCGCAGCGCGCGTCCTGCGGTCCAGCACAGGTCCGCCGCGATCAAACCGCCGGTTCCGTAGGCCTTGGCGAAGAATCGGCGTCGTGAATCGAACCAGTACGGGGGGCGCCGTCGATCGCTGTGGATCCCGGTCGCCTGGCCCTCCATGTGGGTCACGCGCGCGTCGCGCAGGTAGTGGATCTCCCAGCCCTCGCGCTTGGCGCGCAGGCAGAAGTCGACCTCCTCGTAGTAGAGGAAGTAGCCCTCGTCCATGAGCCCGACGGTCTCGAACACCTCGCGCCGCACGCAGAACGCCGCGCCGCTGACCCAGTCGCACTCGATCGCGGGCGCGTCCGGGTCGAGGTGCGAGGCCTTGCCATAGCGCGCCTTGAGCCGGCCCACCCGCGAGGCGCTGGCCAGCTCTCCGAGCGGCGAGGGCGCCGCGTGGGGCCCGCTGTTGAGCTGGCCATCGGGCCAGGTGAGCCGCGCCCCGACGATCCCGACCTTGGGGTGCGCCAGGAGGTAGTCGCGGGTCCGCGCGATCCCCCCCGCGTGCATCAGCGTGTCGGGGTTGAGCAGGTAGACGAACTCGACCTGCGGGTCCTGGAGGGCGCGCTCGACCGCCCGGTTGTTTCCGTAGGCGAAGCCGCCGTTCCTGGGCAGCGCCAGGGTGCTCACCCAGGCGCCCCAGCCCTCCCTCGCGATCGCGGCGTCGATCACGTCCAGCGAGCCGTCGGGGGAGGCGTTGTCGGCGACCACGACCCGCGCGCCCAGCCCATGGACCTCGGACTCGAGCGAGCGCAAGCACTCGACCGCCAGGGGGCCCATGCAGTAGTTCAAGATCACGACGACGAGGTCGCCCGGTGTGTCGCTGGCCTGCATGGATCGCCCCCGAGGTATTCTCGACCGCCCCCGCAGGAAGCCAAGCCTCAGCGCCCGATCGCCGCCTTGAGCACCTCACGCAGCTCCATCAGCGGGATCCCCACGGGGATCAGGTGGAGCGCGTAGGTCAACGCGATCGCCAACAGGAACGAGTAGAGATCGAGCCAGGGCAGCCACACGCCGTGACGGCCGACGCCGTAGGCGAGCACCGGGTAGGAGAACAGCGGGGCGAAGATCATGGCCGTCAACAGCCCCGGGGGTCCGTGGGTCGTACCCAGGATGAACATCCCGCCCACGAGGAAGAGCGACTGGGTGAGCATGACCAGCATGTGGCGCAGGCTGTCGCCGGTGGCGAGCATGACCGGCATCGCGGTGGCCACGATCACCTGCACGATCGCGCCCGGCGCGAGGATCCGGATCATCCACTCCCCCTCGGCGTAGCGCGAGTCATAGAAGAAGCTGAGCAGTTCCGGGCCCCAGGCCGCGACCATGCACACCGGCGGCAGCGCCAACGCGAGCAGCCCCCGGCGCACCTTGAGGATCCTGCCACGCAGGGTCGCGGGGTCCTGCTCCTTGAGGCGGGCGTAGAGCGGGAACAAGACCCGCATGCCCAGGTTCCCCACCGCGTCGCTCCCCGCGAAGGCGAGGAAGAAGGCGATCGAGAACACCCCGCGCTCGTCGTCGGTCAGGACCTTGCCCATGATCAAGCGCGAGCTGTGCGCGGCGATGAAGGTGCAGATCGTGCTGAAGAAGATCCAGCGCCCGAAGCTGAACAGCGCGCGAGCCGCCTCCCACTCCCAGTGCAGCCGGTTCTTGATCCCGGGGATCACGATGTGGCTCAGCAGCGCGCTGAGCACCCGCCCGAGCACGCTCCCCGCGACCAGCGCCCACACGGTGGGCGAGATCCAGGCCCACACGATCATCGACACGGCCGAGACCGAATAGCTCCCCACTCGCAGGGCGACCAGTCGCCCGAGCATCAGGTTCCGGTTGAGGGTGTGCAGCCGCGTCGACGAGAACCCGTCCGCGATCGCGACCAGCCCCGTCACCGGGAGCAGCAGCGAGAGCATGGGCTCGTCGTAGAACCAGGCCAAGGGGTAGGCCGTGGCGCAGGCCACGATCCACAGCGCGACCCCTCGCCAGACCTGCATCGTCCAGGCGGTGTTCAAGAACCCGGGGTCGTCTCGCTCGTTCTGAATGATCGCCGGCCGGATCCCGAGGTCGCTGAAGAGCTGCAGGGCGACCATGACCGTGTTCACGATCATCATCAGCCCGAAGGCCTCGGGCACGAGCAAGCGGGTCAGGAGCAGGTTCGCGCCGAAGCGCAGCACCTGCTCCGAGCCGAAGCCGAAGATCGAGATCACCCCGCTGGAGAGCGCTCGCTTACGGAGCGAGCCCTGAGCCTCGGGGTCCTGCGAGCGGTCGGCGGGGGGCGCAGCGGTCACCCGCGAATCCTACTCGCGCAGCGAGCGCAAAACAGGTCCTGCGTGTTCGGTCTGAGTTCCGCCTGCGGTAGACTGGTGAGCTTCGCGATCCGAGCCCCAAGCAAGAGAGGAGCCCCAGACCCCGTGACCGCCTCCGCGTCCGAGCCCGCATCCGCCTCTCCGCCCCGCTGGGCGGACCGGGGCTGGTACCTCGCCGCGGAGTACGGGGTCCTGGCCAAGGACCGCTTCCTCACCCGCCTGCCGAAGCTGCGCAAGCTGGGCCGCTTCCAGGAGCTGCTCGACCCCGAGGGCTCGATCCTCTACCGCAACCTGTTCCGCGAGGAGCAGATCGAGGCCGCCTGGGAGCTCCTGACCGTGCTGCGCCCCTGGCACGACCAGCTCACCTGCTACCTCTGCGGCGACGAGGTCCCGGTGAAGCTGGTGCACGACGTGCTGTGGTGCGCGGGTTTCCTGGCCAAGGAGCGGCCCTGCCGCGGGGTCGACGAGAAGACGCCCTCCATCGGCTGCGACGGCGCGCGAATCCTCCTCGCTCCGACCCGCTGGGACGCCTGCGGCGACGCGCAACGCCACGCGTTCACCTTCGCGCGGGTGGACGCGCGCGGGAAGCTGGTCTTCGACCGCGAGGCGATCGCGGCGTTCGTCGCCCAGGGCGAGAAGAACCGCTTCTGTCCGATCTCCCCCGCGCGCGACCCCGCGCGCATGGCGCAGTGCTTCGGCGAGGTCGACGTGCGCGAGCTGGGGTGGACCCTCTCGGCCGAGCTCGCGCCGTCGCTGGTCAAGACCCTCGGCACAGCCCTCACCGACGAGCACGGCTTCGTGCTCAAGAAGGGCCTCGGCGAGCTCGAGCGGCACGCCGTGATCGAGCTGCGTGAGCTCAAGCGCGGAACGTCGATCCGCCTGGCCGACGCGGACGCGAAGCCCAGCGGCGAGCTCGCCCAGCAGCTGCGGATCCCCGCCGCGGTCCAGAAGGTGCTGGCCTCGGGCTCCCGGCTGCGGGCGACGCGGGTCGGCGAAGACTACGTGCGGCTCAAGGGCGGACACTACGAGGTCGAGCAGCGCTTCGTGATCCAGCGCAGGGTCAAGCTCGAGCCGGGCCAGCGCGCCCAGGACTTCGCCCTCGGCTACACCCTGAGCACGACCCCGCGCAAGACCCCCGAATACGAAGCCTGGGCCAAGCAGCTCGCGGAGTCGCTCCCGTGAGCGAACTCCCCAACTACGCCCAGGACGTCGTGGCCTACGTCAAGGCCCGCGTGCCCCTGCTCTACCTGGTGAGCTGGGAGGAGGAGCGGATCTTGCGCGCGGTCGAGCAGGCCGCGATCGAGCTCCGCCAGCGCTGCTACGTGTGGCGGGTCACCGAGGGGCTGCGCAACGTCGCGCTCCCCGGCGAGGCCCCCGACAAGCGCGCCCGCGAGCCCGCGGCGGTGCTCACCCGCATTCGCCGCGAGGAGGCCTCGGCGCTCTACGTGCTGCTCGACTTCCACGCGCACCTCGAGCAGCCGCTGCTCCGTCGCCAGCTGCGCGACCTGGCCCAGGACCTGGTGACGAGCAACAAGACGGTCTTGATCCTCGCGCCGCGGCTGGTGCTCCCGGTCGAGCTCGAGAAGCAGGTGCGCGTGATCGACGTGCAGCTCCCGACCCACGGCGAGCTCGACGCGCACCTCGACCAGATCCGGCGCAAGGCCCCGGGTCGGGTGCGCCTCGACGGCGCCGAGCGCGAGGAGCTCGTGCGCTCGGCCCAGGGCATGACGCTGATGGAGCTCGAGCAGACCCTCGCCCTGGCCATGGTCAAGGACGGCACGATCGGCCCCGGCGCGCTGCCCCTCGTGCTGCGCGAGAAGGAGCAGATCGTGCGCAAGTCCACCGCGCTCGAGTGCGTGCACTGGGAGGCGGGCTTCGAGCAGGTGGGCGGGCTCGACCTGCTGAAGGAGTTCCTCGAGCGCCGCAAGGACGCCTTCAGCGAAGAGGCCCGTCGCTTCGGCCTCCCCGCCCCTCGCGGGCTGTGCCTGATCGGGGTCCAGGGCTGCGGCAAGAGCCTCTCCGCGAAGTCGGTCGCGCGCTTCTACCGCCTGCCGCTGCTGCGCTTCGACGTGGGGCGCGTGTTCGCCGGGATCGTGGGGCGCTCCGAAGAGAACGTGCGCAACGCCCTGGCCCTGGCCGAGTCGATCGCCCCCTGCGTGCTCTGGATCGACGAGCTCGAGAAGTCGCTCTCTGGCTCGGCGTCGTCCTCGGTCTCCGACGCGGGGACCACCGCGCGCGTGATCTCCACGATCACCACCTGGCTCCAGGAGCGCACCGAGCAAGGGGTCTACGTGGTCGCCACCGCCAACGACATCTCGCGCCTGCCTCCCGAGCTGCTGCGCAAGGGGCGCTTCGACGAGATCTTCTACGTCGACCTCCCCGCGCTCTCCGAGCGCGAGGACATCCTCGCGATCCACCTGCGCAAGCGCGCCCGTGAGCCCGAGCGCTTCGACCTCGGCGCGGTGGCCACCGCGGCGCGTGGCTTCAGCGGCGCGGAGCTCGAAGAGGTCGTGCTCGCGGCGCTCTACGAGGCCTTCGCCGCGCGCCGGGAGCTGGAGACGGTCGACCTGCTCAAGGCCGTAGGACAGACCGTCCCGTTGAGCACCACCATGGCCGAGACCGTGCGCGGGCTGCGCAGCTGGGCCACCAACCGGGCGCGGCGCGCCAGCAGCGTCGCGAGCGAGGTCACGTGAGCCGACCCTTCCAGGGAGCCGACGACCCTTCCCCGCCGCGGCCCAGCGCCGTGCCAGCCGCGGCCGCGCGCTTCGAGTGGCTCCAGGTCGAGGAGGGCCCGGCCAAGGGCGGACAGCTCGCGCCAGAGCACGAAGGCGCGGAGGCCGAGGAGGCCCGCCGCTGCCCGCACTGTGGTTGGCTCGACTCGGTGGCCGAGGCCGAGTGCTTCCGCTGCGGCACCGCCTACCCACGCACCTTCGCCGAGCACGACGCGCAGATCGTGTTCGGGCCGCCCCCCGCCGACGGCGTGAGCGTCGAGCTCGTGCCTGCCGCGACCCTCCTCGAGCGCACCGGCCTCAACGCGGAGCCCACCGACTGGCTGCTCCGCCACCGCTCCGCGGAGCAAGGCCTGATCCCAGGCTTCGACGAGCTGCTCGCCCTCGGCGAGGTCAACCTCGAGAGCTTCCACCGCTACGCGCACCAGAGCGCGGTCGCCCGCAAGGCCCTGCGAGACATGGGCGGTGCGACCCTGCTCGCCGACGAGACCGGCCTCGGCAAGACCATCGAGGCCGGGCTGGTGACCAAGGAGCTGCTCCTCCGCGGCCTCGCGCGGCGGGTGCTCGTGATCGTCCCGGCCTCGCTCCTGACCCAGTGGCAGGGCGAAATGCGCGACAAGTTCCGCCTCGAGTTCGAGGTGGTGCGCGTGCCCTCGGACCTCGCGGAGGATCCACCGCTGGTGCTCTGCAGCTACGCCACGATCCGCGGCAAGAAGGGCGTCGGGCCCATGCTCCGCGAGCGCGAGGTCGACCTCCTGATCTGCGACGAGGCCCACCACCTGAAGAACCGGGGGACCCAGCAGCACCGGGCGGTGAGCCGAGTGCGCAAGAAGTACGTGCTCCTGCTCTCGGCGACCCCGTTCCACAACAAGCTGCTCGAGCTGAAGAACCTGCTCGACATCCTCAAGCCCGGACTCCTCGGCTCCACGCGCGCCTTCAATCGGCAGTACGTCGACGAGAAGGACCCGCGCCAGCCGCGCAACCTGCATCACCTGCGCGGCCTGCTGGGCGAGGTCATGATCCGCAACCGCCGCGGCGAGGTCTCGGTCAAGCTCCCCCCCCGCCGCGCCGCGATCTGCCACGTCGAGCTCAGCCCGGAGGAGCAGTCGTTCTACGACGACCTCACCGAGTTCGTCACCGGCGAGGTCCGCGAGCGCGCGCACGAAGGCGAGCGCGGACAGCGCTTCGCGACCGTGCTCGCGCTGATCAACCTCCAGCGCTCGCTGTGCTCGAGCCCGCACGCGGTCGCGATCAGCCTCTCGCGCCTGGCGGCCAGCGACCTCCTGCCCATGGACCTCTCCGAGCGCATGGGTCACATGGCCGAGCGCGCGGGCGCGCTCCCCCGCTGGCGCAAGGCCGAGGCCGTCGAGGAGATCCTCGAGCAGTCTCCGGGCAAGCTGGTCGTGTTCTGCGAGTTCCTCGCCACGATCCGCGAGCTCGGGGCGCGCTTGAAGGCCAAGGGGATCAGCGCCGTGCCCTACCACGGCCAGCTCAGCGCGCAGGAGAAGACCCGCGCGCTCCAGCGCTTCAAGGACGAAGCGCGCGTGCTGATCGCCTCGCGGGCGGGCGCCGAGGGCCTCAACATTCAGTTCTGCTCCCAGGTGCTCAACTTCGATTTGCCCTGGAACCCCATGATCGTCGAGCAGCGGATCGGCCGCGTGCACCGCCTGGGCCAGACCCAAACCGTGACCGTGTTCAACCTCTCGGTGAAGGGCACGATCGAGGCGCGGGTGCTCGACCTCCTGACCCACAAGCTGCGGCTGTTCACCGCCGTCCTCGGCGAGGTCGACCTGATCCTCGGCGCGCTGCACTCCGAGCGCAGCTTCGAGGACCTGCTGCGCGAGGCCTGGATCAAGGGCGTCGCCGACGGGCGCATGGACGAGGCCCTCGACCGCTTCGGCGAAGAGCTCGAACGCGCCCGGGCGACCTACGACGAGATCAAGCAGTCGGAGTCGATCGTCGACCGCCTCGTGCCCCGCGCGAGCCAGCCCCAGGAGCAAGCATGAGGGCCTTCGTGCGTGACGTGCTCGTGCGCTTCGGCGCAGAGGTCGAGGACGAGGGGCCCGTGCTCGCGGCCACGATCCCGCCCGACGGGCCGGCCAAGGCCCTGCACCAACAGCTCGGCGCGACCCCGCGCTTCGTGTTCTCGACCGAGCACCTCGAGGTCGGGACCCAGCTCGTCGCGGCCGGGGGGCACGTGCTGCGCACGATCGACGCGTTCCTCGACCAGCGCTCGGGCTACGTCTACGTGGTCAAGCCTGGCAAGCAGCGCCTGAGCCTCAAGGCGCTCGGCGTCAAGGCGCTCAAGGGCTACAGCCTGGCCTTCGCCGACCGCCTGGACGCGCTGGGCTACGACGTCTACGTGTCCTATTGCGTGCGCTACCACGCCCGCGAGCGCACCGACCAGCTCGAGACCTTTCGCGTGGTGGTTCGCCCCCAGGACGCGATCCTCGCCGAGCGGCTCGAGGAGCTGCCCACCGAGTTCGCGGAGTGGCCCGCCAAGCCCCGCAAGCGCGCGCCCGAGGACGCGATCTCCGAGGCCCTCGCGGTGGCCGACCGGGCCGTCAGCGAGCGCGCGGTCGAGGTCGGCGAGACCCTCGGCGAGGAGGTGCGCGAGGGCATGGTCAAGGACGTCGGCCGCCTGCACGCCTACTACGCGGGGCAGATCGCCGACTACGAGCGCTCGCGCCGCAACCGCGAGCTGGCCTTGCTGCGGATCGAGGAGCTCGAGGACGAGCGCGAGGTCCGCCTGGCCGAGCTCCAGCGCTCGACCCACGTGCGCGCCGAGGTCCAGCCGCTGCAGATCCTCGTGGTCGAGGTCCCCCTGATCCAGGCCACCCTCGAGGTCTACGCCAAGGCCGACGAAGGCGGGCCGGCCCTGGGCAAGGCGCCCCTGTGGTTCGACCGCACCACCGGCGCAGCGCGCGTGTCCGGGGCGGAGCTCGAGGCCTTCGTCAGCGGCCTCGGAGCCGACTGAGCGCGGCACCCTCCAGAGCCTGCGACTCTTGCACGGTGTGCTGTGGCCCGAGCGCCATGCCCATGGAGGGGCTCTTCGCGGCTCACGGGCGTTGCCCGCAGGCGCTCCCCGCGAGCTGCGGGGTGCACGCCACGCGCCCCGCGGCGTGCCGGGCCTTCCAGTGCATGTGGCTGCTCTCCGAGCACATGCCCGAGGAGCTGCGCCCGGACCGCTGCGGGTTCTTCGTGCGCCTCCTCGGCGACGCAGACGTCGACCTCTCCCTCGAGGTCGTAGAGACCCCGCCCGGGGTCGTTCGCGCGCGCCTGCTGTTCGTGCTCGAGCTGGTGCACTGGGTGTGCGAGACCCGAGACCAGAAGAGCATGAACGTGCAGTTTCGCAGCCGCCAGCCGGCGCTCTGCGGGAAGGCTGGGCAGCTCAAGCTCGCCTTCGAGCGGGTCCGCGACATGCCGCGCGCCGAGTTCGCGGAGTCGGTGGTCGCCGGCTGGGAGACTCAGGGAGTCTTGGAGCGCCGCTGACGCGCGGGCTCGGCCGATTGCCCCCCGGGGACTCGCACCCCGACCTCCGCGTTCAAAGCGCGGAATCCTGACTTTTGGACCAAGGGGCCACCCCAGAGACGCCGTCCTCCGGGGGGTCCTGTCAGCGCCGCCAGAACATGAACTTGCCCAAGCGGATCCGCTGCCAGCCGTGGGGGAACACGAAGGTCAGGGTGAGCGCGAACAGCACGAAGCCCAGGGCGAGCAAGGCCAGCACCGGGACGACCCACTGCTTGTAGGGCGCGAGGGTCAGCCCCGCGGCCACGATCAAGCCCGCGGCGAGCATGGCCAGCACCAGCCGCACACTGTGCACCCGCCCCACGGTCGAGAGCTCTTCGACGGCCTCGCCGCGCAGGCTGACCTGGAAGCGCCCGCTCGAGAGGTCGAGCAGGAGCTGGTTCAGCTGCCCGGGGACCTCGTTGACGAACTCCTGCAGCCCGACGAGCAGCGCCATGGCCTCGGGGCCGGCGCGGTCGACGTTGAAGCGGCGGAACATCAGCCGCTGGGCGTAGGGGTAGACCGTCTCCTGGAAGTCGAACTCGGGGTAGAGCTCGCGAATGATCCCCTCGAGCGTCGCCGTGGCCCGGCTGAGGATCGCGAAGGTCGGCGGGATTCGGATGCGGTGCCGGCGGATCACGTCGACCGAGTCGGAGAGGATCGAGGCGCTCGAGAGGTCCTTGAGGTTGACCCCGACGTACTTGTCCATGAGCCCACGAATGTCGCGCTCGTAGGCCACGCGGTCGAAGCCCGCGGGCGGCTGCCCGACCTTGAGCGTGAGCCGCGCGAGCATGCTCGGGTTCTTGAGCACCACCGCGAGCATCCACTGCGCGAGGGCGTCCTGCTGCTCGCTGTCGAGGGTCCCCCACAGCCCGAAGTCGAGCAGCCCCAGGCGCCCGTCCTCGAGCACGAACACGTTCCCTGGGTGCGGGTCGCCGTGGAAGAAGCCGACCTCGAAGATCTGGTGGTAGCTGACCTCGACCAGGTTCTCGAGCAGCTGCTTGCGGTCGACCTCGGGCCCGACGTCGGTGACCTTCACGCCCTTGAGGAACTCCATGGTCAGGACCCGCCGCGCGCAGCGGCTGGGGTAGACCTTGGGCACCACCATGCGCGCCTCGAGCGGGCGCATGAGCTCGGCGGCGCGCTCGAGGTTCTGACGCTCGTGGACGAAGTCGAGCTCCTGGCGGATCGCCTCCTCGAAGGCCTCCACGATCGCGGTCGGGCTGTAGGCCGCGACCTCCTCGATCGTCTCCTCCAGCGCCCGCGCGAGCCAATACAGGAGGCTCATGTCCGCGTGCATGGTGTCTTCGATCCCGGGCCGCTGGACCTTGACCGCGACCTCGTGCGCGACCCCGGCCTCGTCGGCGAGGGTCGCGCGATGGACCTGCGCGATCGAGGCGGTGGCCAAGGGCTCACGCTCGAAGCTCGCGTAGAGCTCGGAGATCGGCGCGCCCAGCTCCTGCTCGATCACGGCCTCGACCTGCGCGAAGGGGATCGGCGGGGCGTTGTCTTGCAGCACGCGCAGGGCGGCCGCCATGTCGTCGGGCACGATGTCCGCGCGGGTCGAGAGGATCTGCCCGAGCTTGACGAAGGTCGGCCCCAGCTCCTCCAGCGCCTCGCGCAGGCGGACCGCGGTCGGGCGGTCGCTCGACGCCGGATCGGCGGCGTCGCCGACCTGCACCTCCTCCAGCGCGCGCTTGCTGAGCAGCATGCCGAAGCCGTGCTGGACGAACACGCTCACGATCTGCGAGCCGCGCCTGAGGTCCTTGAGCGGTGCCAGCCGTCCGGTGGGTCGACCCACGTCGCCTCCTCCCGTGATCCTACCGGCTGAGGCGGCGCCGGGGTTCAGTCCGCTCCGCCCCCCTCGGGGCTCGGCTCGTCAGCGCCGCCGTCCTTGCCCTTGCCGGCCCCCTTGACCGTGGACCGTGGCCCCTCGCCCGTGACCTGGCGGTAGGCCGCCGCCCACACTCCGTAGACCAGGGGCGTCAGCGCTGCGAAGGCCACGATCCCCAGCGCGGGCACCACGAGCACCAGGGCGGGGAGCGTGGTCAACACGGTCAGCAGCGCGTGCTTGAGCAGCCCGCCCCCGCGCGCCAGACGCCAGCTGGTCTTGAGCGCGTCCTTCACGCCCAGGTCGCGCTCGGCGATCAGGGGCAGGGTATAGCCCAGGCCGCCGGAGACGAGCACACCGCCCACGAGCAGGAGCGGCGTGGCGAGCAGGGTCAGGAGCAGCACCGCGAGGGACCCCAGGAGCAGCGGCACGTACTTGCTGGTGTGCGCGAACAGGTCGGAGAGCTTGCCCGGACCGTGCCCGCGGAGGGTGCCGAGGGTCATGCTCCACAGCCCCGCGCCCGTCAGCCCGCCGATCAGCACGCTCGCCGCCGAGGCGAGCAGCATGTTGAGCGCGCCTGCGAAGAACAGCGGGAGGTTCTCGCGGGTGTAGAGCGCCTTGCCCGCTCGGTAGGCGGCGCCGAGGTCGAGGGCCTGCGCGGCGCCCTCGGGCAGCGGCGGCAGGCGGCCGGGCCCGGCCCGGCCGACCGTCAGCGGCGTGGTGCCCGCGCAGGTCGAGCAGCTGCCGTGCTCGTCCCAGCAGCCCGCGTGGTGCCGCGCGAGGCAGTGCGCGCACACCGTCCACGACTCCTCCTCGACCGCGACGGTCTCGTGGCAGTAGGGGCAGCGCGTTCCCGCGCCCTCGACCGAGAGGGTGGGCTCGGGGCGGGTCGGCGGCGGCAGCGGGCGCTCGGCTTCGCTCACGCGCTCAGCTACGCACGCGGCTCGTCGCCGAACACGATCCCGACCTCGCGGGCGGCGTGGACGAGCTGGCCCTTGGGGTCGACGAGTCGGGGCTCCTTGACGGCCTCGGCGATCGGCACGCTGCCCATGTTGGGTGTGCGCAGCGAGACCATGTGCCCGAACTTCTCGTCTTCGATCAGCTGCACCGCGTGCACGCCGTAGCGGGTGCCGAGCACGCGGTCGAACTCGTTGGGCGAGCCTCCGCGCTGGAGGTGACCGAGGACGAGCACGCGCACCTCGTGGCTCACCTGGAGCTCGATCGAGGCGGCGAACTTGGCGCCCGCGCCCAGCAAGCGTTGGGTCGCGCCGAGCTGACGCGCCCCCGCGAAGCTCTGCCCCCCGCCCATCGGCTTCGCGCCCTCGGCCACGATCACCACGGCGAAGGGGTGCCCGATCAGCTCGCGCTGCGTGATCATGTCGATCACGGGGTCGATGTGGTAGGGGATCTCGGGGATCAGGCAGGCGTGGGCCCCGCCCGCGATCGCGGCCTGGAGCGCGATCCAGCCTGCGTCGCGGCCCATGACCTCGATCACCATGATCCGGTCGTGGCTCTCGGCGGTGTCCTGGATCCGGTCGATCGCGTCGGTCACGGTCTGCACGGCGGTGTGATAGCCGAAGGTGTAGTCCGTACCGTTGAGGTCCTGATCGATCGTCTTGGGCACGCCCACGATCTTGAGTCCCTTCTCGATGAACTTCTGGGCGATCCGCATCGACCCGTCGCCGCCGATGCTCACGAGCGCGTCGAGCCCGAGCTTGTGGTAGTTCTCCACGACCTTGCGTGAGACGTCCTCCTCCCGGGAGCTGCCGTCGTCGCCGCGCACCACGTAGCGGAAGGGGTCGCTGCGGTTCGAGGTGCCGAGGATCGTGCCGCCGCGGCCGAGGATCCGATCGACGTCCTGGCAGGTCAGCCAGCGGTTGCCGTGGGGCTTCTTGAAGTCGAGGTCGACGAGGCCCTCGGTCGCGTCCTCGATCCCGAGCACGTCCCAGCCGCGGCGCTTGCTCGCGTGCACCACGCCCCGGATCACCGCGTTCAGGCCGGGGCAGTCGCCGCCGCCGGTCATGACTCCGATTCGCTTGGCCAGTCGCTTGGTCGCCATGAGACCCTCCGAGCCACGACCCTAACCCTGGACGGTCACCCTTGCACGCCGCGGCGGACGCGCGAACCATGGAGCTCAAGCGAGGCGCCGTGCAGGGTCCCCCCGAGCGAGTCGACGAGAACCTGGAGCTGCGCCGGGGCAGCCCCGACGTGCCGATCCTGATCACCTGCGAGCACGCGGGCCGCGAGGTGCCCCCGGACCTGCTGCGGCTCGGGATCCCCCCAGCCCTGCTCGACGCCCACTGGGGCTGGGATCGCTGGGCCTACGACACCCTGCTGCGCTTCGCCCCCGACCTCCGCGCGACGACCGTGGCCACACGTGTGTCGCGCCTGGTGCTGGACGCCAACCGCGGGGTCGGGGACGCGACCTTGATCGTTCCCGCGGCGGGCGGGGTGGAGATCCCCGGAAACCGCGGGCTGACCCCGGCCGAGGTCGCGGCGCGGGTAGAGCGCTTCCACACCCCGTACCACGACGTGGTCGACGCGGAATTGCGCGCCCTGGTCGAGCGCTTCGGCCCCGAACGCGTGGTGTTCTTCACCTTCCACAGCTTCACCGGGACCTACGAGGACCAGGACCGCGACTTCGACATCGGGGTCTTGTTCGACGCCCACGAAGACCTCGCGGCCGGGGTGAAGCGCGCCCTCGCCACGCAGGGCCTCCGCGTGCGGCTCAACGAGCCCTACTCGGGTTACCGCGGCCAGATCTACTCCGCCGCCCGCCACGGCGAGGCGCACGACGTGGCCTACTTCGAGCTCGAGCTCAACCAGGACGTGCTCGAGGACCCCGCGCAGCGCGACCGCATGGCCCGCGTCCTGCGCCAGGTCGTGCCCGCAATCCTCCCCCACCTCCCCAGCTACTGAGCGCGAGCGGCGCGGCGCGGATTTTGGCCGTGGTATCTTCGTCGCGTGGCGCAAAAGAAGCTGAGCACACGCAAGAAGGTCCGCTTCGCGGGCGGCTGCCTGGGCCTGCTCCTGCTCGCGGTGCTCGCCACCGAGGGGGCGCTGCGCGTGGCCGGCTACCCCAGCGGGCTGGTCCGCACCTTCGGCAAGCTCTGGAACCGCGACCCCGAGAGCCTGGCCAAGCTCCCGGGTCTGTTCGCGCCGAGCGCTGAACGCGAGGTCGCCTACCCGCCCGAGCTGGCCTACCGCGTGCGGTTCAACGCCAGCGGCCTCCGCGGCCCCGAGCTGCGCGTGCCCAAGCCCCGGGTCCGGATCCTGGCCCTGGGCGACTCGGTCACCTTCGGCTACCACGTCCAGGACGCCGAGACCTATCCTGCGCAGCTCCGGAAGCTCGTGCCGGACGACGTCGAGGTGATCAACGGCGGCTGCGGCTCCTTCACGATCACCGACGAGCGGCGCTACCTCGAGCAGCGCCTGCTCGCCCTCGAGCCCGACGTCGTGGTCCTCCAGTTCTGCGCCAACGACGTGGTCTCCGCGGAGCTCGACCGCGACCCGCTGCGCTACGACGAGATCCTCATGGACCCTGGGGGGAGCTCGTGGTTCCGCGAGACCGCCCTGGGCGAGGTGCAGCTGCGGCTCGCGATCTCGCTCAAGAGCTGGCGCCGCGGCCCCCCGCAGAACCTGGGCGACCCCGCGCAGCCGATCGAACCCCGACACTGGGCGCGCTACGCCGAGGAGCTCGCCGCCCTCAAGCAGCTCCTCGACGCGCGGCAGGTCCCGCTCCTGCTCGTGGCCTTCACCGACCTCGACGTGACCCGCAACGGCGCGCCCTCGCCCTACGACGTCGAGCTGCAGCGGATCGCGGACGAGCTCGGGATCCCCTTCGCCTCGACCCTCCCCGCCTACCGCGCCCAACCGGAGGCCACGGCGCTCTACCTCTACCCCCTCGACGGCCACCCCTCGGCCCTCGGCAACCGCGTCCTGGCCGAGGTCGTGCGCGCGTTGCTGCGCAGCTCCGGAGCCCTGCCATGAAGCTCACCCGCCGCGACCGCGAGCGCCTCAAGTTCGAGGGCTACCTCGAACCCGACCCCGAGATCGACGTCCGCGGAGACGTCGGGCCCAAGGCCGGCCCCGTGCTCCTCGGGGCCGCCGCGGGCTACCTGATCGGCGTGCCCCTCGGCTCCGCCTGGGGCTTCGTGTTCGTGCTCGCCGGCGCCGGCGCGGGGTGGGCGAGCGCGGACGGCTTCATGGCTTGGTTGCGCGGCTGGGTCGCCAAGGCGTGGAAGACCGAGACCGGCGCCGAGACCGAGGCCGAGACCGAGACCGAGACCGAGACCGAGACCGAGACCGAGACCGAGACCGAGACCGAGACCGAGACCGAGACCGAGACCGAGACCGAGACCGAGACCGAGGCCGAGACCGAGACCGAGGCCGAGACCGACGCCGAGGCCGAGACCGAGACCGAGACCGAGGCCGAGGCCGAGACCGACGCCGAGGCCGAGACCGAGACCGGCGCCGAGACCGACGCCGACGACCCTTCAAAGCGCCCGTAGGGGCCGAGCTTGCCTCGGCCCGGCGTCGCGCTCCGCCGCGTCGCCCCTCCGGCGACCGAGGCCGAGGGCGCTACTTCAGGCGCGAGCGCTCGCGGAGCTCCGCCAGCTCGAGCTCGACCGACTCGCGCTCCTGCTCCAGAGCGCGGCGGAGGGTGGTCGCCAGTGGGGTGGAGAACAGGCGGTGCGCGGAGTGCACGCGGACCGCGTCGAAGCCGCGGGAGAACTTCGAGCGGCTGAGGCCTGCGCCCGCGAAGAAGCGGGTCCACCCGGAGGCGATCGCGAGCTCGATCGGGGCGTAGAACGCCAGGTTGAAGTAGAGCCCTGAGAGCTGCTCGTCGGCGCCCCAGTAGCGCCCGTAGAGCGTGTCGCCGTGCTGGTAGCAGAGCGAGGCTCCGACCCACTCGCCCTCGCGCTGGGCGCCGCAGAGCACGAGCCGATCGGCCCAGAGCTCGAACAGTCGCGCCCAGCTGCCCGGCCCGAGGTAGTCGCTCCCCGTGCCGTGTTCGGCGCAGGTGTTGAGGTAGAAGCGCCGCATGGCCTCGGCGTCGGCGGAGGTCAGCTCCGCGCCGCGGCGGCTCACGAGAGTCAAGCCCTGCTCCTCCAGCCGGCGACGGTCGCGCTTGATCTTGACCCGGTCCTTGTGGCGGAAGCGCGCGAGGTAGTCGCCGAAGCTGGCGTAGCCGTGGTTCTCCCACATGAGCTGCAGCGAGAGCCGCCGCAGGTAGCCGCAGTCTTGGAGCAGCTGGGCCTCGTCGTCGGGGACGTAGAGGAAGTGGATCCCGGTGAGCTTGCTCTCGCGCGCCCAGTCTTCGATCACCGGGAGCAGGGTCGCGAACAGCGCGAGCCGGTCCTCGCCGGGTGCGACCAGGAGGTGCGACCCGGGGACCGGCGTGAACGGCGCCATGGAGATCAGCTTGGGGTAGTACGCCAGGCCGTGGGCCGCGGCCAGGCGCCACCACGCGTAGTCGTAGATGAACTCGCCGCGCCCGTCGCCTTTGACGTAGAGCGGGACCGCGGCGATCAGCGCGTCGCCCCGCCAGCAGGTCGCGTGCACGGGGAGCACCCCCGCGCTGGGGATCGCCGAGTCTTCCTCGAGCGCGCGGAGGAACGCCCACTCGAAGCAGGGGTTCTCGGGGCCGACGAGCCGATTCCACGCCGCGGGCGCTACGTCGGCGACGCCCTCGACGAAGCGCACCTTGAGCGCGTCGTCAGTCAGCGGCGCCTGCCTCGACGGGCCGCGGGGCGGGGGTCGACCCGGCGGCGGGTTGGTGACGCTGGGCGTGGGCGGCGACCACCTGCCGCATGACCTCCTTCTCGCTGCGCTCCGCCTCGGCCCACAGGCTGAACGCGATCAGGGCGCAGACCCCGCCGAGGACCATGGAGGCGCTGCCGGTCGTCGGCCAACGCGAGACGTGGTTGGGGACCACCCAAAACACCACCGCCCAGCACACGAACGCGCTGGCGAAGCCGTCGTAGGCGCTCGCCAGCGCGCGCCTACGGGCGAGGCTGGGCGCGACGGGGGCCAACTCGGGGTCGAGGCGCAGCTCGGCCCACAGCCGCCGGTAGAGCTCACCCGCGTTGGTGTAGCCGCTGAGCGGGGTGGTTACGCCGACGGTGCCTTCGCCGAGGGCCGAGGCCAGCCCGTGTCCACGGAAGGAGCGGCGCAGGCGGCTCTGAAACGCGCCGCGGGGGCGCAGCCAGCGGGTCACGCTGCGACGCAGCTGCCGCCCTGCGGCGAGGGAGAGCGTCCCGCAGGCGAGGATCAGCAGCCCGTAGGCCGCGGCCCGCGGTGACCACTCGAGGGGCACCGCGAGCCGGCCGGTGTAGAGCAGGGGGAAGGTCAGCGCCAGGGTCGTGACCGCGCCGGGCGCGGCGAGGGACACGGCGCCGTTGAGGAGCGCGGCCCACACGGAGTCGCCGCGGGGGGCCGGAGCGAGGTCGGCCTGAGAGGGAGGAGAAGGGCTCACTGCCCTAGAGTCTACTCGACGCGCGGAGCCTGTCGCGAGCGGGGTCGGCCGAGGCGGGACGGCTCAGCCCTTGACGACCCCCAGCGGGCGAATCCGGACCACGCGCTCGGCGAGCCCGCCGTCGTGCACGATCCCCACGACCTCCGCCGCGTCCTTGTAGGCCTCGGGCACCTCCTCGACCACGGTCGCGCGCGAGGCGCCGCGCACGATCACGCCGCGCTCCTTGCGCAGCCGGGCAGCGACGTTCTCGCCGCCGTAGCGGCGCTTGGCCGCGGCGCGAGACAGCAGGCGACCCGCCCCGTGGCAGGCGGAGCCGAAGCTGCGCCCCGAGTTCGCCGCCCCGCGCAGCACGAAGGAGTAGCGCCCCATGTCGCCGGGAATGATCACCGGCTGGCCGACCTCGCGGTAGGCAGCGGGCACGAGGGGGTGCCCCGCGGGGAGGGCGCGGGTGGCGCCCTTGCGGTGCACGAGGAGCTCGCGCTCGCTGCCCTCGAAGGCGTGGGTCTCGAACTTGGCGATGTTGTGGCACACGTCGTAGACCGTGCGCAGCCCGCACCCGTAGCGCTCCGCGAACAGCTGCCGCGCCCAATGGGTCATGACCTGGCGGTTGACGAAGGCGTAGTTGGCCGCGGCGCCCATGGCCCCGAGGTAGCGCTGGCCAGGCTCGCTGCGCACGGGGGCGCAGCACAGCTGACGGTCGACGAGCGGGATCCCGTAGCGCTCGCTGGCGCGCAGCATGTCGGCGAGGAAGTCGGTGCACACCTGGTGCCCCAGCCCGCGGGAGCCCGAGTGGATCATGAGGGTCACCTGACCGAGGCGCAGCCCGTAGGCCGCCGCGGCGACCTCGTCGTAGACCTCGTCGACCACGCCGACCTCGGCGAAGTGGTTGCCCGAGCCGAGGGTCCCGACCTGGTTCAGCCCGCGGGCGAGGGCCCGCTCGCTGACCTGGGCGGGGTCGGCGGTCTGCAGGCGGCCGCCCTCCTCGACCCGCTCGGCGTCCTCCTCGTCGGCGAGTCCGCGTCCGACGGCCCACCCCAGCCCGTCGCGCATGAGCGCCTGCAGCCCTGCGGGGTCGAGCCCCAGCTCGCGGCGCGCCGAGCCGACCCCCGCGGGGACGGCCGCGAACAAGGCGTCGACCAGCTCGGGCAGCTCACGCTTGAGCTCGGACGCCGTGACCTCCGCGGCGAGGAGGCGGACCCCGCAGTTGATGTCGTAGCCGACGCCGCCGGGGCTCACGACGCCCTCGTCGGGGTCGAACGCGGCGACGCCCCCGATCGGGAAGCCATAGCCCCAGTGAATGTCGGGCATGGCGAGGGAGGGCCCGACGATCCCCGGGAGGGTGGCCACGTTGGCGACCTGCTCGAGGCAGCGGTCCTCCGCGAGGTCGGGGAGGGTCCGCTCGTCGGCGTAGACCACGCCGTGGGTGCGCATGGCCCCGGTCTGCGGCACGCGAAAGCGGGTCGCGTCGAGGCGCTCGAGGGGGACCTTGCGCCCCGCGTAGGGCGCCGCCGCCAGCTCGACCGCGGGCCCCGGGTCTCGCTGGGTCTTGCGCGCGGCGCGCTTGGCGCGCTGCTCCTTCCGCTTGCGTTGCTTGCGACTCATGAGCCCCTACAGGTCGAAGATCAAGCGCCCGCGCCAGCCGTGCTCGGCAGCGGCGCAGGCGGCCTGGTGGTGGGTGACGGCCTTGACGGGCCGGGCGATCGGGTGACGCGCGGGGTCGTAGGGCTCGCCGCGGAGGAGCGCCCGCAGGAAGCCCGGCGCGACCTCCTGGACGTCGAGGTCTGCGGCGAGGAAAGCCTCGGCCTCGAAGCGATAGACGAGCTCGTTGCCGAGGGCCACGAGCAGCGCCGCCGGGTCGCTGGCTTCGAGCTCGATCGCGAGCGCGCGGCCGCTGCCCACGCTGGCCTGCTCGCCAGTCAGCAGCTCGGCGAAGGCGCGGACCGCCTCGCGCAGGATCGCCGCCTGATCGGCGCCCTCGAAGTCTGCGCCGAAGTCGCCGGTGTGGTCGAAGAAGCGATAGGCCACGGGCCTCCCCCGCCGCAAGCATTGCGGATCGCTCCCGCTCCCACCAGGGAGGGGCGGTCTGGACCTCGGCGCTGGACTCAAGGCGTGCATGCGGCAGGGACGGACCGGCAGCGTTCGCCTGTCGCCCTCGACCTGGAGTAGCCTGGGCCGAGAGAAAGGCAGCGCCCTCGTGAAGCCCCTGATCCTCGCCAGCACGTCCCGATTCCGCGCCGCGGTCCTCGAGCGCCTGGGGGTGGCGTTTCGCTGCCAGGCGCCCGACTTCGCCGAGGACGACCCGGGCGGGCTCTCCCCGGTGGAGCTCGCCCAGGCCTTCGCGCGCGGCAAGGCGCGGAGCATCAGCGGCGAGGGGCTGGTGATCGGCGCGGACCAGGTGCTGGAGTTCGAGGGGCGCGTGCTCCGCAAACCCCACGGCCTCGAGGGCGCGGCGCAGCAGCTTCATGAGCTCGCCGGGCGCTCGCACACGCTGCACTCGGCCCTCGCCGTGTGGGACCCCGAGCGCGGGCGATTGGAAGAAGGAGTGACCAGCGTCCAGCTCACCGTGCGTCCGTTGACCCTCGAGCAGGCCACGCTCTACGTGGGCCTCGACCAGCCGCTGGGGAGCGTGGGAGGCTACACCTACGAGCAACGCGGGATCGGGCTGTTCACGCGCATGGCCGGGGGAGACGACTCCGCGGTGCTCGGGCTTCCCCTGATCGAGCTGGTGCACTTGCTCGAGCGTCACGGCTGGGACCTGCTCGCCGCCTGGCGCGAACCAAAGTGAACAGCCAGCCCTGGGAGTGGCTGGCTGCTCGAGGTTCAGATCAGGTTGGAAGAAGGAGGTTTCAGGTTCTGCCTGAGTAACGCGCCCGCCCGGAGAGGGTTCAGGAAGACCTTCAAGTTTTTTTTTGGGGGGGAGGGGCGCGTGGATCCGCTGCCTCGCTCGAAGTGCGGGCTAGCGGCGCTGGAGCAAGCGCAGGGGGACCACGGGGGCTTCGCTGGGCAACCCGGCGCCGTCGTCGGCAGCCGGCTCGGCCGCGACGCGCGGCGCCTCGGGGGAGAAGCGGATCGCCTCCTTGGCGACGCGGGTCGGGCGGGTCCCGGCGATCAGGAAGTCGTCGCCTGCAGCCCGCAGCCA
>JAGQRJ010000499.1 GCA_020425635.1 Planctomycetota bacterium
AGCCCCGACCCGCAAAAGGTGGGGCCGGAACGGGCTGAGCGCCAGCTCGCCCAGGCCGAGGCCTTGCTCGCGTCGCTCTTCGCGCTGACCCAAGCCGAGCCCGACCCGGTACGCGCGACGGCGGGTCAGCTCTACCTCGACTCCGAAGCGCGGAAACACCTGCGCCTGCAGCAATGCCGGCTGCGCTTCGCGCGCGGCGACGTCGACGGCGCCCTGGCCCAGGGCCGGGAGGTCGCGCGCGACTACGCGGCCTCGCCGCGGGTCTACGAGACGCTGACGGGCTTCCTCGAGGCGTCGGGTCGCGACCTGGAGCGGGTCGAGTTCCTCCAGGAGGCGCTGCACACCTTCCCCAGGTTCTGGAAAGAAGCGCAGCTGCTCCAGCACCTCTACGAGGCCCTCGCCAAGACAGGGCGTGCAGCCGAGCAAGACCTGGTCGCCGAGCGGCTGTGCGAGGTGAGCGACAACCCGTGGTTCTTCCTCCACACCTGTCGCGCCCGCGAGCGCGGACCCTACGCCGAGGCCAAGGCCCGCTACGACGCGCTCAGCGCGAGGGTCGCGGCCGGCGACGCCCCGCTCGAGCTCCGCCTGCGCCGGGCACGGCTGGCCTACCTCCTCGGGCTCGACGGCTTCTACCTCGCCAAGGCCCTGCTCGACGAGGAGCTCGTGCGCGACCCGGCGTGCCTCGAGGCGCTGCTGCTGCGCGGGGAGATCGCGCTCCTGCACGGGAACGCAGACCCCTGCCTGAGCCTCGCCGAGCGCGCGCTGCGCCTCGCGCCCGACCTCGCCCAGGCCGAGCTGCTGCTCGCGCGCGCGAGGTTCGGGAAGCAGCGCCACGCAAAGGCGATCGCCAGCGCCGAGCGCGTGCTGCGCCTCGACCCCAGCCCTACCGAGGAGGCCCTGGCCCTCGTGGTCCTCGCCGCCGCCCTGCGCGAGACGCGGCCCTTCGGCGAGCTCAGCGAGCTGCTCGAGCGCATGGAG
Source organism: Planctomycetota bacterium (assembly GCA_020425635.1). GTDB lineage: Bacteria > Planctomycetota > J058 > J058 > J058 > JAGQRJ01. The sequence continues at coordinate 979 of JAGQRJ010000499.1, forward strand.
GCGTCTACGGAGCCCTACCTGCGCACGGTCAGTCGGCTCTACGTCAAGTGGGAGGCCGAGCGCCTGCGCAACGCCGAGAGTCGCTGAGACGTGCGGGCTAGATCCGCAGCTGCCAGGCCGCGTTGAACGCGCGCCGCCGCAGCCAGCGCAGGATCAAGAGCGCGGTCACCCCGTCGCTGAACAGGAGCATGAACAGGATCACGATCTGGTAGGTCGCGGCCCCAAACGGATCTGCGCCTCCGAGCATTTGCCCGGTCATGATCCCCGGCAGCTTGACGATCCCCACGATCAGCATGGCGTTGATCGTGGGCGTCAGCGCCGCGCGCAGCGCGCGCGCCAGGGCCGCCTGGGTGGCCTGGGCCGGCGTGGCCCCCAGCCCCAGCGCCGCCTCGACCCGGCCGCGCTGCTCGCGGACGTCGTCGTGGAAGCGCTGCGCGGCCAGCGAGCCCGCGGTCATGGCGTTGCCGAGCACGATCCCGCCCAGCGGGATCAAGTAGCGCGGCTGGGGGCCGTCGACTCCGACCACGAGCTGGGTCACGTAGGCCAGGGTCAAGGAGGACACGGCGAGCAGGATCAGGGTCAGCGCCGGCCCGGTCCCGCGCAGGGCGCGCTCGACGCGCCGGCCCCCCGTCCAGCCCGCGATCAGGGTCATGACCCCGAGCACGAGCACGATCAGGAGCCAGCTCTCGCGGGCGAACACCGGGTTCAGGATCAGGCCCACCCCGAGCAGCTGGGCCGTGGTGCGCGCGCTGGCGACGAGGCCGTCCTTGATCAGGTTGACGCCGGTCGCGAGCGCGAAGCCGAGGACCCCCACGACGAGCAACCCGGCCCACGCCAGGCCCACCGGCCCCAGGGCGATCGCGCTCACGAGGCGCCCTCCCCAGCCACCTGGCCGAGGAACGCCGCCACCGCGGGGTCGCCGACCGCGCGCTGCGCGAGCGCCGCGCCCGAGAACGGCCCGTAGACCCGGCCCTCGAGCAGCACGACGCCCTCCGCGCCGAGGGCCTCGGCGTCGTCGAGGGCGTGGGTCACCGCCGCGAGGGTCACCCCTCGGGCCTGGGCCCAGTCCCCCAGCCGGGCGAGCAGCTCGCGCGCCGTGCGCACGTCGAGGGACGCGGTCGGCTCGTCGAGGAGCAGCAGCTCGGGCTCGAGCAGCAGGGCGCGCGCGAGCCCCAAGCGCGAGAGCTGACCCCCGCTGAGCTCGCGGGCCGGGCGCGCCAGGTCGAGCGCGAGCCCCACCACGGCGAGGGCCTTCCGCAGGGCGTCGTCGCTCGCGGCGCGCCCTCGCCAGCCGAGCGCGACGAGGAGCTCGTCGCGCACCGAGCCCTCGCTGAGCAGGAGCTGCGGCGCCTGGGGCACGAACACCGCCCGCTGCCGCAGCTCGGCGATCGGCCAGGCGTCGACGGGGCGCCCGAAGACCTCGACCGCGCCCGCCTCCGCGGTGGCCAGGCGGGTCAGCAAGCGCAGCAGGCTCGTCTTCCCGCCCCCGCTCGGCCCGAGGATCGCCAGGCGTGAGCCCCGGGCCAAGGCCAGGCTCACTCCGTCGAGGACGAGGGCCGAGTCGCCCCCTGGGCTGCCGCTCAGCCCCGAGCGGCGCAGGCGCACGTCCCGCAGCGCGAATCCCAGCGCGGTCGTCGTGGCTCGGGCTCCTCCTGGGGCGAGTCTACAGTGTTGGCCCTCCAGCCAGTTAGCGCAGGTTGCGGATCGCGTTCATGGACCCCTGGTGCAGGTAGGGCGATCGCCGGGGCGGGGCCGGCGCGCTCGGAGCGGCCTCGGCCGAGCGGTCCTCGAAGGTTCGACCCGCTTGGAGCGGGGCGGCACCCTGCGCGGCAGGGGGCGCTGGGGGGTCGGCCGAGGGGCTGGGTCCAGCGAGCGCCTTCTGGGTTGCGTCGGCCTTGCTGAGGCCCGTGACCCTCGCGGGGGCGTCCTGGGGCTCGACCGCCGCCGCCGGCGGCGCCTCGTCGTCGCCGAGGACGGCGCTTGGCCCCGCGAGCGTCGGCTCCAGGGTCTCCACCACCTTGGGGAAGGGTCGCTGGACCTCGAACGCCCCGACGTCCAGCCGCTCCGCGGTGCCTCCGTCGCGCACCCGGGCGTAGGGCGCGCCGCGCGCGTCGAACGCTGGGGCCCCCGCGGCCGCGGGATCGCCGGAGTCGATCAAGACGCTCCCCGGCTCGAGGGGCAGGACCCGCACCTGGCCGTAGCGCTCGGGGGTCGCAGCGAGGGCGAGCTGGGAGCGCTCGACCCCGACCCGATCGGTCGCGCCGGACGCGCCGCCGCGCAAGGTCCCGTAGACGCTGTGGCGGGAGCGCACGAGGACGACGCCCTCGCCGAGCACGAGGTCTCCGCTGCCGTTTCCCACCAGCGCGCTGTCGTTCACCTGCGCCTGGGCCGAGGCCCCGCGCTCCCGCACCAGCTCGACCCCGCTGGGGGAGTTGTCGACCAGGGTGCAGTGTCCGAGGTCGAGGGTCACCGCGCGCAAGGCGCCGCCGCGACCTCCGAGGGCCTGGTTGGCCCAC
>JAGQRJ010000500.1 GCA_020425635.1 Planctomycetota bacterium
GATCGCGGTCGCGTCGACCGAGCCGCAGCTCGAGGTGCCGCCGGCCTGGGGCAGCCAGGCCGGCATCGAGCAGGCGCTCGCGGCCGGAGACGAGACGCTCCCGGCGAGCGTGGTCTACGCCTGGGCCGCGATCGCCGAGGGCTGCGCCTACGTGAACTTCACCCCCTCGACCGGCGCGACGCCCGCCGGCGTGCGGGCCTACGCCGAGGCTCGCGGTGTGCCGGTCGCCGGCAACGACGGCAAGACCGGCGAGACGCTGCTGCGCACGACCCTGGCGCCCATGTTTCGCGCGCGGAACCTCGACGTCCGCAGCTGGTCGGGGTTCAACATCCTCGGCAACCGCGACGGCGAGGTCCTCGACGAGCCGGCCGCGAACGCGGCCAAGACCGGCGGCAAGGACAAGGTCCTGGGCGCGATCCTCGGGCCCGGCCTGGGCAGCTCGCTCACGCGGATCGACTACGTGCCCTCGCTGCGCGACTGGAAGACCGCCTGGGACTACGTGCACTTCGCGGGCTTCCTCGGCACGAAGATGAGCCTGCAGTTCACCTGGCAGGGAGCCGACAGCGCGCTCGCGGCGCCGCTGGTGCTCGACCTCGCGCGGCTGCTCGAGCTGGCCGCGCGGCGCGGGCAAGGCGGGGTTCAAGCCGGGCTGGCGTGCTTCTTCAAGGCGCCGCTCGGCAGCGACGAGCACGACTTCGCCCGCCAAATGCAGGCCTTCGCCGACTACGCCGGCGGTCCGCTGCGCGGGTAGCCAGTCCGCACCCTCAGCGCCGGAGGAAGACCTGGACCCAGGTGCGGCTGGCTTCGTCGTAGCCGACGCCGAGGTGGGTGAAGCTCGTGTTGAGGATGTTGGCCCGGTGCCCCGCGCTGTTCATCCAGGCCGTGACCACCGCCTGAGGCGTGCTGTGGCCCTGGGCGATGTTCTCACCCCAGCCCGAGTAGCCGCTGGCCTCGGTCATTTGCAGCCGATCCGCGGGGCTCCAGCCCTCGGGCGAGTTGTGCGCGAAGTAGCCGCGTCCGACCATGTCCTCGGCGTGCACCTTGGCCGCGGTCTGTGCCTGGGTGTCGAAGGCGAGGGCGGGGAGCCCGGCCGTCGCGCGCTCTTGATTCGTGAGGTTCAAGACCTCGTTGGCTGCGCTCTGCTCACTCGCAGAGTGCACCTTGAGCGGCTGCCCGAGGGTGTCGTTTTGGTGCCAGAACGCCGAGCCCGCGTTGAGCACCGCGCTGCCCGAGCCGGTGCCCGAACCCGTGCCCGTGCCCGCTCCCGTGCCCGTCGGCGGCGGCGCGCCCCCGCTCGAGCCCGAGCTGCTGGAGCAGCCCGCGCTGCTGAGCGCGACCAAGAGCCAAACCAACCCCGTTGCGACCAGGTGCTTCATGGAACCCCTTCCCTCGGCGTCCGTCCCCGTATCGGTATAGCAGCCGGCGCATTCCGGCGCACGGAGGCGGGCGACGCGAGAAACCCCCGGCCACCCGGCGAGGCGGGCAGGTCCGCGACGCGCCAGCCCATGGCGTTGCGAGGAAGAGACTTAAGGGGCCCCTTTCGGAATCTGGGGCATTCCGCTTGAAAATCGTACCCAACTTCAGAGCATCGCGGCGGAGAGAGTCAGGAAGAAGGGGCCCCCCTCAATGATCAAGTCGACTTCCTTCGCCCTGGGCGCCGCCCTGGGTCTGTGTCTCGCTGTAGGCTGCGGCTCGAGCAGCGGCCGCTCCTCTGGCTCGACGACCACGGCCGCCGCGACCAGCGCCTCGTCGTCGTCCGCCCAATCGACCAGCAACCCGACGACCTCGGCGGGGATCGTGGCCACGCGCCTGGCGCCGACCCAAGGGATCACCGCGGTCGACACGCCCATCCTGGTCGAGGGACAGAACCTCGATCGGGTCGCGAGCGTGGCCTTCGTCCCCGACAGCGGCGGCACGCCCCTCGCCCTCAGCGGCTGGACCAGCACCGCGAGCATGGGCTCGGCGGTGGTCCCGGCCGGCTTCACGCCCGGTGACTACCGGCTCGAGCTCACCGACACCGCGGGCACCGTGATCCGCGCAGCCCTCGTCTACGAGGTGCTCGCCGCCCCCGCGCCGCCGACCCTCAGCGCGGTCGCGCCCGATCGCGGCGCCAACGACGCTCCCCACACCGTGACCATCCAGGGCGCCGGCTTCGTCGTGGGCGTCGCGGTGCAGGTCAGCGTGGGCGGGGTCCCCGCCAGCGCGGCCAACGTGCTCAGCGCCACCGAGGTCGAGGCCACCCTCCCCGCGGGGTTGCCGGCGGGCGTGCAGCCTCTGGAGCTCAGCCAGCTCGGGCAGACCGTCGGCGGCCTGAGCTGGACGGCGCTCAACTTCAGCGACCCCGACGTGGTCGGCGGCTACACCGTCGGCTACCTCGACGAGCGGATCCAGGGCGCGAGCGGCGATCGGCCCGACGTGCGGATCTACTTCCCCGCCCAGCAAGCCGGGAGCGGCGCGACGCCGGACCCGAGCGGCGGGCCCTACCCCGTCGTGGTCTACAACCACGGCTTCAAGCCGCCGTTCATCTCCTTCGGGATCAACTACCGCAACAACACCTTCATCGCCGAGCGCCTGGCCTCCTTTGGCTACGTCGTCGCCTGCGTCGACCTCGCCACCAACAACAGCCTGTTCCGCACCGGCCAGGAGAACAGCCAGCGCGACGCCGACGACACCATCGCGACCCTCGACCACTTCGAGCGCGCCAACGCCGACGCCACGCACCCGCTGTTTGGCCTCCTCGATCCGACTCGGGCCGCCCTGGGCGGCCACAGCCGCGGCGCCGACGCGGCGCTGATCGCGGGGGCCATGGAGGTCCAGGCACGCGGCGCGGCGAGCCGTGTGCGCGCGCTCTTCGCCTACGGCCCGCCGAGCACCGACTCCCAAAACGGGAACCGGCCGCTGGTCTTCGGTGACTTCACCCAGCTCCCCCTGCTCTTGATCGGTGGCAGCAACGACGGGATCGCGGCCCCCGCCCAGCAGCGGGACATCCTCGCGCTCAGCGCGGCGCCCTCGTGCTTCCTGGAGCTGGACGGCGGGAACCACAGCCGGTTCAAGGACAACAGCACCTTCATCCTCGGCGACAGCGCGGCCACGCTCTCCCTCGCCGATCAGCACGACGCCTGCCGGCGCTACACCACCGCCTGGCTGGGGACCCACGTCAAGGGTCAAGCCGGGCTCTTCGCCGACTACGTGCTGCGCGGCTCGAAGGTCCTCAGCGACGCCCGCCTCAGCGCGGTCGACGTGCGCTAGCTAGCCCGCAAAGCAGGCGGGCTGCGCCGGAGCGAGTCGGCGGCTCTGCCGCCGCGAGCGAGGCGCAAGCGACAGTGTGCCCGGCCGCGGGCCGGGTCTCACTGTCTTGAACAACACTGCTGGCCGCACTTCGAACCCACGAGCGGAGCGAGTGGTGAGTAGTGCGGGCATAGCCCGCACTACCAGGAGCCGCCCTGGGGAAAGCCCAGGCGGGGGAGGAAGGGCAGCTCGAGCGCCGGCGGCCAGAGGTCGATGCCGAAGGTCAGCTGCAAGACGTGCAGCTCGACCCCTTCCTCGAGACCGAGCTGGACGCCGAGGAGCGGCGTCTCGAGCTCGACCCCGCTGCCCGTGGCCGAAGGGCCGACGCGCAGCCAGGCCCAGTCCTTGCCAATCGAGTTGTGGTGCAGCGCCGCGTCGAGGCCCGGACAGCGGCGGAGCAGGCGCTCGACGAAGGTGTTGCTGTTGGGGCCAGGCCAGGCCACGTAGAGGTCGGGGGCTTCGTAGTCGGCCGCCTCGGCGCGCAGGATCCCGATCGCGCGCTTGGCGTCGGCGCCGGAGAGGACCTGCAGCAGGTGCACGGGGTGCTCCCAGCGCTCGGTGGCGAGCACGTCGAGCTCGAAGTCGAGCGGGTCGCTGCGCAAGACGTTCGTGAGCTGCACCGGGGAGCTGGCCAGCACCTCCAGCGACTCCCAGCGCGCGTCCGAGCCGTCCTTGAGCTCGAACCACGCATGGTGGGCCTGGGCGACCAGCGGTCCGAACTTGCCTGGGAGACGCGCCGACTTGACCAGGACCAGGTAGTCCTGGTCGCGCGGGATCTGGGCGGGGTCGAAGGCGGTCGAGCAGCCGGCGCCGAGCAGCGCGACGCAGAGCAGGGCCGAGATCAGCGGGCGGCTCACTCGAGCAGGTCCACGACCCGTGGCGCGAGGGCCGCGGCGATCCACTGGTTGCCGCGGTCGCCGAAGTGCATGGCGTCGAGGAACACCTCGTCGTCGGCGCTGCGCTCGTCGAACACTCCGCGCAGGTCGAGGGCCTGGACCTCTCGCTCCGCGAGGGCGGCGGCGAAGCCGTCGAAGCAGGCCGCCCAGTAGGCGGGCTCGTCGAACACCTCGCCCCCGTCGCGCACCGCGCGACGCTCGAACTCGGCGCGCTTGGCGTCGAGGGCCGCCTGCTCGCGCGCGCTGAGGGGCTTCTTGCTCAGGGCGAGCGCGGGCTGGAGCGCGACGAGCAGCGGCACCTCGCCCAGGGCGGCGCGGGCGAGGGTCACGTTCTTGCGGAAGCGGCGCGCGACCTCGGCCGGGTCGTAGGGGTCGGGGCGCACCTGGGTCACGTCGATCAGCGGCTGTCCGGCGCTGGTGTAGGCCTGGTCGAGCAGCGCGTAGAAGTGCGCGTCCTCGTAGGTCCGCGCCCAGAGGGTGTCGTGACCGTACTGACTCCAGTAGGTGTCGTTGGCCCCAGAGAGGGTGACGACCAGGTCGGGCTCCCACTCGGAGACCCGGTTGACGATCGCGATTCGCTCGTGGGTCGAGGTCCAGGCGGGGCTGGCGAAGGTCCACACCTCGGCTGCGACGCCCGCGTCCTTCAGCGCGCGCTCGAGGTAGGCGCCGATCGTGCGGTCCTGGCTCGGCGCGCCGGAGCCGTAGGCCGTCGAACCGCCCACGAGGAACACCCGGCGGGCTTCGGGAGGCTTGGGCAGGGTCAAGGGCCGGGCGTCGCGGAGCCCCTGGGCGTTGATCTCCGCGTTGTCCCAGCTCCCGGGCTGGGGGACGTAGTTGAGGAAGGGCGCAGGGGTCGTCGGCACCGACCAGGAGTAGGCGTCGAGCTCGGCGAGGGCCTGGGTGGGGTCGAAGTAGGCCTGGGAAAACGCCGCGCGCCGCTCCGCGTCGTCGGCGGCGATCGACCCCAGGGTCCGCGCCGCGGCGCGTCGTTGGATCTGGCGCGAGGTCGGGTAGGCCGCGGTCAGGTAGCCCGCCCCGTAGCCGACCCCGATCAAGATCAGGGGGACGAGGGCAAACACCAGGCGCAGGTGTGCCTTCGAGCTCACGGCGCCTACTTCGGCCCGAAGCCGGGGGCGGCGAGCTCCACCTCGGTCACCTCGCCGAGGCCGGCGGCCAGTTCGCGCAGTTGCTTCGCCTGGCCGAGCACGACCCAGCGCAGGGCCTTGGGCTCGGGGAAGCGCTTGATCACCCGGTTGACGTCCTCGAGCTTCAGCGCGTCGAGGGCCTCGAACAGCCCGGCGATCCGAGCGCGAGGGACGCCTGCGTAGGCGAGGGCGAGCAGGAGCTTCGCGCGCTGCATGGCGGTCTCGAGGGTGTCGGGCGCGTACTGACCCTTGATGTACGTCCGCGCGCTCTCGAGCTCGGCGGCGTCGATCCCTCGCTCGCGGAAGCGGGCGTAGGTCGCGCGCGCGAGCTCGATCGCCTCGGCGCTGGTGGGGGTGGCGGTGTAGCTCGAGAGCGCGAACATGCCGCCCAGGGTGTCGTCGATCCACGACGAGGCCCCGTAGGTCAGCCCGCTCTCGGTGCGCAGCGCCATGTTCAGCCGGCTCGTGAAGCGCCCGCCGAGGATCGTGTTCGCGAGGTAGCGCGCGGCGTAGTCCGGGTCGGACCAGTCGAAGAGCACGTTGCCCGCGTAGAAGTAGGTCTGCAGCGCGTCGGGCGCGTCGACCAGCAGGACCTGCCCGCCGGGGAGCGGCTTCAGCGGAGGCAGCTCGGGTCCGGCTTCCCAGCTGCCCTTCCAAGCGCCGAGCTGGCTCGCGAGCAGGTCGAGCATGGCTGGCTGCGCGAAGTCGCCGGCCACGGCGAGCATGGCGCGCTGAGGGACCAGCTGGCGCTTGGCCAGCGCGCGCAGCTGCTCGAGGGTCAGGCTCGCGACCGAGCCCTGGTCGCCGGAGGTCGCGCGCGCGAAGGGGTGCCCACGCTTGCTCCAGGCGTTCCAGTAGTCGTCGATCAACTGGGCGGGCTCGTCTCGCGCGGCCTTCAGCTCGTCGAGGGCGAGCCCGCGCGCCTTGGAGAACTCGCCCGCGTCGAGCCGCGGGCGGATCAGGAGGTCAGCGAGCAGCGAGACCGCGAGCGCTGCGTCTTCGCGGAGGAACTGCGCTTCGACCTCGATCCAGCGCTTGCGCGAGCGCACGGCGAGCCGGCCGCCCACGCGGTCGACGGCCTCCTGGAAGGCCAGCGCGTCGCGCGCTCCCGCGCCCCGCTCGAGCAGGGTCGCGAGCAAGCTCGACGCGCCTTCGGCGCCCTCGGGGTCGAGCAGCGCTCCGCCGTCGAGGCGGAGGTAGAACGACACCAGCGGCACCTCGGGGTCGGGTACGAGCAAGACCTGCACACCGCTGTCGAGGGCCATGAACTCCGCGTCGGGCAGCGCGATCTTGGGCTCGCCCGCGGGGGCCTGGGGTCGCTTCACGGGCTCGACCGCGGCCGCGGGGGGCGCCTCGGCGGGCTCCTCGGGGAGCGACCGCTCCGCGGGGGGAGCCTCGGCCTCCTCCTCGGCTGCGGTCGGGACGAGGGTCGCCACGGTGCGGTTGCGCGGACGGAAGTAGGTCGCGAGCACGCGCTGGACCGCGGCGGCGTCGACGGCCTCGATCGCGTCGACCCGAGCCTGGAGCTTGCGCCAGCCGCCGAAGAACAGCTCGGTGTCTGCGATCAACCCGGCCTTGCCGTCGAGGGTCTCGAGCTGGCGGACCAACCCGACCACGAGCTGTCGCTTCGCCTTCTCGAGCTCCGCTGCGCTCGGCCCCTCCTCGGCCATGCGCTGCAGCTCCGCGTAGGCTACGCGCTCGGCCTGGGCGGGGTCCTGACCCTCGCGGATCACGAGCTCGAGGGTGAACAAGCTCGGGTCGAACTGATACCCCTGCCAGCCTCCGCCTACCTGGAGGCAGAGCTCGTCCTCGTCGACGAGCTTGCGGTAGAGCCTCGAGCTCTCGCCCGCGAGCAGGATCCGCTCGGCGACGTCGATGGCGGGGAAGTCCGGGTGCGCGGTCTCGGGAATGTGCCAGGCGCACATGACCTGGGACAGGTTCGCGTTCTCGTCTTCGACCACGAGCCGCCGCTCGCCCTCTTGCCGGGGCTCGCGGGTGTGGATCGGCCGCCGCTCGGGGCCGCGCGGGATCGCGCCCATGGCCTCCTCGACGAGGGCGAACACGCGCTCCGCCTCGACCGCGCCGACGATCACGACCACGGCGTTGTTGGGGGCGTAGTGCGCGGCGAAGAAGGCCTCGAGGTCCTCCTGCTTCCAGTGCTGAATGTCGACCATCCAGCCGAGCACGTCCCATTGGTAGGGATGGGCGGTGTAGGCCGCGGCCCACAGCTGCTCGGCGAGCACCGAGGCGGGCTCCTCCATGTTCAGCCGGCGCTCGCTGGCCACGACCTCGCGCTCGCTGGCCACGACCTTGGGGTCGAAGTTCATGCCGCGCATGCGGTCGGCCTCCATGTCGAGGATCAGCGGCAGCTTCGCAGCGGGGAACCAGTCGGTGTAGACCGTGACGTCACGCGTGGTGTAGGCGTTGTTGGAGCCGCCGTTGCGCTCCATGGTCGCGTCGAAGGCCTTTCCGTACTTCGCCCCCCCCGAGAACATCATGTGCTCGAAGAAGTGGGCGATCCCGGTGATCCCGGGGCGCTCGTTGCGGGAGCCGACCTTCCAGGCCACGTAGAGCGTGGCGTTGGGGATCGAGTGATCCTCGAGCACGAGCACCTTGAGCCCGTTGTCGAGCACCTTCTCCTGCACGGGCAGGCGCAGGTCACGGGCTTCGCTCGGCGCGCAGACGGCGCTGAGCGCCGCCAGGGTCAGGCCCACAGTCCACAGGCGCATGCGTCCTCCTCGGGGGCCCGACTATACCTCCCCCACACGAACGCGAGCTCCCGGAACCCGGGAGCTCGGCGTGAGGTCGAGGCTCGAGTCGGCGCTTAGACCGCGAGCTGGAGCAGGGTGATCACGCCACCCGTCACCACCGGCACGACGAAGTTGTCGTCGAGGCCACGCAGCGGGAGCCACTCCGAGAAGGCCGCAGCCAACGCGCCGCCGATCGCGAGGAACGCGATCGCGGGCAGCGCGAGGGGCGCGAGGGTGCCGAGCGCCTGGCCCCCGAGGAGGTAGGCCACGCCGACGACGCTCGCGCTGAGGAACAGCGCCAGGCTGCCCTCGAGGGACTTCCCGCCGGGGAGCTTGGTCCGGCCCCAGCGCACGCCCACCCACGAGGCGAGCGGGTCACCGATCGCGAGGTAGACGAAGGCCAGCGCGGCGGCCTCGCGCGAGTAGAGCGCGACGGTGATCAACGCGGCGAACAGGAACCACGACGACCCGGACAGGCGGTCGAGCTCGTAGTTGCGCATGAACGGACCGAAGTCACGGCGCACGCGCGCCTTCAGCGAGGGCACGTAGAAGCGGAGGATGTCCAGGCCCGAGAAGATGAACGTGACCACGGCCAGGATCCCGAGCACGAACATGGGCGAGGCCTGGCTGTAGCCGTAGGTCACGCCCACGCAGCCGATCCCCAGCACGTGGAACAGCTTGCGCTTGTAGCTGATCGTCTCGCGCCCGACGTGCGCCAGGGGATCCAGCAGCGGCTGCGGGTCCAGGTGCGCGAGGTCGATCGATCCGCGCTTGGTCTGCGCCTCGGTGGAGTGGGTCAACGTGTTGGAAGCCACGTCTTGGGGGGCCATGAACACCTCCGATCGAAGGTCCATGTTCGCAGTTTGGTGGCCAATCACAAGTCCTAATTCTGCATGTACTTAGCGTCAGAATGTGTCAGTTGTCTGACGCTTTAGCACGCCGTATTCCCAACGGTAAAGGTCGAAACAAGACGCGCTGCGTCGCTGAATTAAAAGACTTATGAAGCGTTCGGGAAGCGCGCGTGAGGTGTCAGGGATTTGACGGGTGGGGCCGGTTTGTCGGCAGCGCCCGCTACCCGGGGTTGGCCCCTTCGACCTCTGCGATCCAGGCGCGAAGCACCCGGACCTCCTCTTCGCTGACCTCCTCGGGCGACCAGCGCGCCTTCTCGAAGGCGCGGGCGACGTCGGCGCTGCGGCCCTCGGGCAGGCGCGAGGCCCACTGCCGCGGCGTCAGCGCGCCGTCGTCGCCGACGCCACGGCGCGCGAGCAGGCGGCGGTGGGCGAGGTAGGCCTCGACCACCGCCCGCCGCGGGCTCGTCTTCCAGGCGAAGGAGCCGACCGCGCCGCCGAGGGACTCCGACCCGAGCTCGACCTGCATCTCGCTGGGCGGCGGCGGGTCCATGCGATCGGCCGCCGCCTGGGTCAGTCGTTGCGCCACGATCCACAGCGTCCCCAGGATCAGCGCGCCGATCCCCAGCTGGGCGATCGGCAGCCGCGGCACCGCGACCCCCGAGGGCTCGACGTGCAACTCAGGGGTGCGGGCGAGGGCGGGAAACGGATCGGGGAGCAAGAGCGCGATCGCCGCGGTCAGCGCGAGCACGCAGGCAGCGACGCCGGCGCCCGCTTGCAGCAAGGGGACGGGTGAGGGCAGCGGGCGCACCCGCCCCTCGGCGTCGGCGTAGCGGTCGAGGCTCGGCACCACGAACCACAGGAGGAGCACGGGTCCGAGCACCCAAGCTGCGTCGGGGTCGAGCAGGATCTGGGCGCAGCCGCCGAGCCCCGCGAGCCAGGTCAGCCCCGCGGCGACCTCGGCCACGAAGCCGTAGCGCTGGAGCACCGCGGCGAGCGCGAGGACGAACCACACGAAAGGCCAGGCGCTGATCAGCGGGAACAGCAGCGCGCCGCCGAAGGCCATGCCCGCGGGGAGGAGCACGAGCTTGCGGGCGCGCTGCGCGAGGAAGCTCTCTTCTTCGACCGGGTCGAGCTCGCTCAGGGTCGAGCGCACGCCGCCGTAGGCCCAGAGCAGCAGCACGACCACCACGGTCCCGGCGTCGAGCCCGCCCTCGGCGACGGGCTGGGCCAGCCCGGGCGCGAAGCACGCCAGGCACAGCAGCGAGCGCAGGGCACCTCGGAGCGCGCGCGCGTTCACGGAGACCCCTGGCTGATCCGCAGTCGGGGGCGGCCGGCGTAGGGGCGCGCGAGGGCCGCTTCCACGGGCTCCCCGTTGCTGCAGGCGTAGACCTCGCCCCCCCACTGGGCGTAGGCCGCCGCGAGTGTGTGCAGCGAGGGTGGGAGGTCGTCGCCCGCGACCCCGAAGACCGCGCGGAAGCTGCGCAGGTCGAGCACGACACACAGCGCGCGGCAGCGGCGCGCGTGCAGCTCGTGGAGCACCGACTCCCACGGCGCGGGGTCGGAGTCGGCGATCAGGAGCACGCAGGTGTCGCGCGGCGAGATCAGAGGCAGGTGCTCACGCGTGACTTCGACCAGGGGCCTCGCGCCGTCGGGGCGCACGCGCGCCAGCGCCTCGAGGATCCGGTCGCGCTGCGCCGGCCCGCGGGCGGCGGGGGTCGTCCAGGAGCTGGCGCCCTCGGCGATCAAGCCCACCCGATCCCCCGCGCGGAGGTGGGCGTGGGTCAGTGCCGCCGCGACGTGGACCGAGAGCTCGAGGGTCGAGTGCTTGCCGAGGCCGCGCTGAGTGGTCTGGCAGAGGTCGAGGAAGATCCACACCGGCCGCGCGACTTCGCGCTCGTACTCCCGCAGCACCAGCCGCCCGTGGCGCGCCGAGCTCGGCCAGTGCACGCGACGCAGCGGGTCGCCGGGGCGGTAGTGGCGCACCCCCAGCGGCAGGTCGCCCTCCCCCGCCGAGCGCCGCGGGCTCCCGCCGAGCAGGGCCGCGCGGCCGAGGCCGTTGGAGGCCAGGGGCAGCACCGGCGCCAGGGCGGGGTAGACCACGAGCGAGGCGACCTCCACCGCGTCCGACCAGGCGTAGAACAGGCCGCAGGGGTCGGAGACGGCGGCGCGCGCCGGGCCCACGCTGAACACGCCGCGCTTCGCGTAGCAGCGCCCCCAGTAGCGCACCTTGGTGCGGCGCCGCCCGCGCAGCCCGGGGAACACCAGCGCCTCCCGGCGCGGGACCTTGTCGGGGGTGAAGCGGTCCTCGAGCTCGAGCCCGAACGCGGGGAGTCGGCTGTGGTTCTCGACGTCGAAGGCCACGACGACCGCGTCGTCTTCGCAGGCGCTCGCGGCCATGCGCCGCACCAGGCGAATTCGGCTGCGGACCCAGCGCGGGTAGGCGAGGAGCGCGAACCAGCTGAGCGAGAGCGCGACCCCGAAGGCGAACAGCACCGCCGAGCCGTAGAGCAGGCCCCACACCGCCGCCCACAGGCCGAGCACCAGGAGCCCCACCCGTCGCCCCAGGCGTCCGCGGACGCGCTTCACTCGGGGGGCGCGTCCTGCGGCACGAGGGGCACCGGCACCTTGCCCAGGACCTCGTCGACGACGGTCTTCGGCGTGCGCCCTCCCAGACGGCTGCGCGGGTCGACGAGCACGCGGTGATCCAGGACGGCGTGCGCGACCGCGTGCACGTCGTCGGGCAACACGAAGTCACGCGCCTCGAGCAGGGCCCAGGCGCGCGCGGCGCGCACGAGGAAGAGCGCAGCGCGCGGGCTCGCGCCGAGCTGGACGCCCTCGGCCTCGCGGGTCGCCCGGGTGAGCTGGGCGACGTAGCGCAGGAGTCCGCGGTCGCAGCGGACCTGGGTCACCGCCTGCTGGGCGGCGACGAGCTGCGCGAGGTCTGCCACCGGCTGCAGCGCGTCGATCGGGTGCGCGCCCCGTTGGTCTTCGAGGATCTGGACGAGGACTTCGTCGTCGGGGTAGCCGAGGCTCGTCGAGAGCGCGAAGCGATCGAGCTGGGCCTCGGGGAGGGGGAAGGTGCCCTCCATGTCGATCGGGTTCTGGGTGGCGAGCACGAGGAAGCCCGAGGGGAGCGCGTGGCGCACCCCGTCGCAGGTGACCTGGCGCTCCTCCATGCACTCGAGGAGCGCGCTCTGCGCCCGCGGGGTGGCCCGGTTGATCTCGTCCGCGAGGAGCACGTCGGTGAACACCGGCCCCTCCTGAAAGCGAAAGTTCAGCGCCTGCGGGTCGAAGATCGAGACCCCGGTGATGTCCGTGGGGAGCAGGTCCTGGGTGCACTGGATCCGGCCGAAGCGCGCGTCGAGCGAGCGCGCCAAGGCGCGCGCGAGCACGGTCTTCCCCGTGCCGGGGACGTCTTCGATCAGCAGGTGCCCGCGGATCAGGAGCGAGATCACCGCCAGCCGGATCGCGGACTCCCCACCCCGCACGACACGCCGGACGTTGGACTCGATCGCTCGTGCGCGTTCGCGGGCGGTCTGCACAGCCCTGGTCTACCACCTCGCCTCTCGGCGGGCCAGGCGAGGCCCCGCGAATTCTCGGGAGTGACACGCGGCGCTCGAGCGTTCATGCTCGGAGAGGAGGTCACCGTGAAGCGCAACCTGAGGTCCCTCGCGGTGCTCGCCGCGTTCCTCGCGGCGTGGTTCGCCTGGGGGTGCTACGACGCGCGACCCTTGCTCGAGGCAGAGGTCTCGGCTGCGCCCCTCGGCGCGGTCGCCGTGCTCGAGCTCTTCACCTCGGAGGGCTGCAGCAGCTGCCCTCCCGCAGACGGCCTGCTGGCCGAGGTCGCGGGGGCGGACGGGGTCTACGCGCTCTCGTTCCACGTGGACTACTGGGACTCCCTGGGCTGGCCGGACCCCCACGGCCAACGCGCCTTCTCCCTGCGCCAGCGCAGCTACGCGGCGCGCCTGAGCGACGGGCGGGTCTACACCCCCCAGCTGGTGATCAACGGCGCCGCGGAGGCGATCGGCTCCAGCCGCTCCCAGGTGCGCGCGGCCCTGGCGGACGCCCTCGCGCGACCGGCCTCGGCGTCGGTCTCCCTGGCCCTCAGCGGCGCGCGCTTGAGCTACCGCGTCGCCGGCGCGCCCGCGGGCTCCCTCGTCCACGCCGCACGGATCCTGCCCCACGCCGAGACCCGCCCCGAGCGCGGCGAGAACGAGGGCCGCGCCTGGGCCCACACCAACGTCGTGCTCGCCCTGGACAGCGCCGAGCTCGCCCCCGACGGCGTGGGCGCCTTCGAGCTCCCGCTCACGCGCCCGGTGATCGTCTACGTCCAGGACCCCGAGACCTTCGAGGTCCTCGGGGCGGCGCGCTGGGATCCCTAGCCCGCAGATCTGCGGGCTAGCTCAGTGGCCGAGTCGCGCCTCGACCGCGCGGCGCTCGGGGCTGGGGGGGGCGACCTCGAGGTAGGCCTCGTAGGCGGCCCGGGCTTCGGCGTCCCTCCCCACGGCTTCGAGCAGCTCGCCTCGGGTGAGGCGCAGGCGGGGGACCCCCCCGAGGGCTCGGTCGCCGTCACCGAGCAGCTCGAGGGCTCCTGCGAGGTCGCCCTCGCGGGCCTGGAGGCGGGCGAGCTGCTCGTAGGTCGGGCCGTTGGTCGTGAGCGCGGGGCCCAGGGCCAGGGCGCGCCGGTAGGCGTCGCGGGCGGGCTCGGTCTCCCCGCGCAGGGCGAGGGCGTCGCCGAGGAGGCGCAGGGCCTGCGGCCGCTGGGCGTCTTCCCCGCACAGCGGCTCGAGCAGCGCGAGCGCCTCGGCCGGGCGCTCGCCGGCGAGCCAGGCCTCGGCGGCGCGCAACGCGAGCCGCGGCTCGGCGCTCAGGGGAGCGAGCACCTGGGCCCGGTGGCGCTGCAGGTTCGCGCGCAGCAGGGGCATGGGCTCGAGCTTGGCGAAGCCGTCGAGGGTTCGCGCGAGCAGCAAGCGGTCCTCGCGCTCGAGGTCCGCTTCGGCCAGGGCGAGGGCGAGCTCGAGCCCCTGGGCCGCGTCGGCTTCGCCCCGCTCAGCGGCGCCGAGCAGGGCATAGGCCGCTTTGACCCGCGTGCCGAGGGCGTGCTCGCGCTGGAGTGTGGCGCGGAGTTCGCGCGCGCGCTCCGGGGCGTCGCCGGTTTCCCCGGCGGCTTCGTAGTGCTCGAGCGCCGCGCGCGGATCGTCGCGCGCCTCGGCCAGCTTGGCGAGGGCGTGGTGCAGCGACGCCTGGGCGCCGCCCTGGCGCAGCCCTGCGCGCAGCAGCGCTTCGGCGTCGTCGGGCGCTCCCCCGCGCTGCAGATCGAAGGCGAGCTGCAGCCGCGCAGGGTCATGGGCTGGGTCCAACTCCAGGGCTGCCCGCAGCTGCGCGCGACCTTGCTCGGGGTCGCCGCTGTTGAGCAAGAGCGCGCCCAGGGTCGCGAGCGCGGGGGCGCTGCGCTCGGCCTCGACCGCGGCCCGGGCCCAGCGCAAGGTGGCCGGTGACCCGGCCGCCGCCACGCGCTCGGTGATCGCGATCAGCGCCGCGCCGTCGGCGTCGCAGACGAGGCTCGGGCCTTGCTCGGCGCCGGCCCGCGCGAGGGTGCCGGCGGGGTCGGGGCTGCGCAGCGCCAGCCGGGCAGCCTCGCCCCCGCCTTCGAGGCTGGCTACGAGCTGGGCGGGGCTCGAGATTCCGAGGCGTTCGAGCTCCGCGCGCAAGGGGCCTCCCGCGTCCCACCCCTCGCGCAGTCGGGTCCAGGAGAGCTGGGCCGGGCCGGCGACCACCACCCGGACCTCGCCGTCCAGCGGGCGGAACACCAGGAGCCGCTCGGCCAAGGTCCAGGCGCGGAGCTCGGCGACTCCGGCGCTGAGGGTCAAGGGACCGACGACCACGGGGTGGCGGAGGGCGGCCCCGAGGCTCGCCGGGCTGGGGCTGGCCGAGAACAGCACCGCGTCGAAGCGACCGTGGAGCAGCTGGGGGTGCAGGGGGCCGCGCGCGATCTCGGCCAGTCGGCGCGGGTCGTCGCCGAGTCGGCCGTTGTAGAGGCCCCACACGTCGCCAGGTTCGGTCCAGGTGCCCGCGATCCCCGCGGAGGGTTCGACCAGCTGCAGCCCGCGTGGCTGCGCGGCTTGCAGCAGGCTCGCGCCGTAGCCCGAGCCGACCCCGGCCACCAGCAGTCGCTCCCCCGGGGCCAGCCAGGCGGCGAGGGCCGCGGCGACCGCCCGCGCGCGCAGCAGCTCGGGGAGCACGCCTCGCCGCTGGGGGAGCGCCTCGAGCACTCGCCCCTGGGAGGTCAGCAGGCGCACCGGCTTGTCGCCGCCCACGTCGACGACCTGGACTCCGGCGTAGCCCCCCGCCGCGTAGCGCTCGCGCACCAGCCCGCTCGCGACGCCCTCGGACAGGGCTTCGTCGTGCGGCGCCCCGAGGGCGAGCTGCGCGCGCTGGGTGGCGCTCTGAGCGCGGTAGGCCGCCGGGGCGAGCCCCCCTCCGAGCAAGGCTCCGGCGATCACCGCCAGCAAGGGGCGGAGGCTGCGCTCGAGCCCCGCCCGCGCGCTCGCCCCTGCGGTGAGCGCGCCGCAGGCGACGAGCAGCGCCAGGGCGGGCGGCGAGAGGGCCCAGGCGCTGAGCAGACCGGCCGCGGCCAGCCACCCGACCGCCTCGAGGGCGAGCCGCCGGCCTCGACTCCAGCGCCCCGCGACCGCGGCGCCCAGCAGGGCCAGGCCCACCACGCCGGCAGCCCACAGCCACGGGCGCGGGGGGGCGAGGCCGCTGGCCATGCCCCCAGCCAGCGCGCTCACGCCTCCGAGGCGCAGGCAGGCGAGGGCTGCCCAGCCTGGGTCCCGTGAGTCGACTGGGGTGGGGGGCGCGGCCTCTGGCGGGGCGGCTGGCCCGAGGGCGAGCAGGCCGAGGGCGAGGACGACGAGCAGGCCCAGCCCCGCGAAGGGCAGGTCGGGGTAGAGGCCGCCC
>JAGQRJ010000501.1 GCA_020425635.1 Planctomycetota bacterium
CGGCGCGTTCCGCTACCTGACCCAGGACGACCCAGACGCCTGGCGCCCCTCGAGCACCCTGCTCCCGGCGCCCGCCGGCAGGGCCTTCGCGGTCAGCCGACCCGACGTGCGCGTCGGGTTCAAGTCGGCCGTCGGGGTGTGGCAACCAGGTGACGAGGCCCCGCGCTTCGTCGGGCTCGGGTCCGCCACCTGGCTCGGAGACTGGCTGGTCGTCAGCGACGCCTACGCGCAGGGGACCCTCGAGGTCTTCGAGCTCTCGACCGAGGCCCTGCGGCGCTACGACGTGGACCTCGTCGGCGTGAGCGCGGCGCCCTCAGCCAAGCAGGCCGTCGCTCGGGCCTTGTGGGTGCTCGACCAGGACCGCCAGGACCTGCAAGGCCTGTTGGTCGATCGCGTCGAGGACGAGCTGTGGGCGGTCCCCGCGCCCATATTCAAGACGGTGCGCGGTCGCGGCTACGCGATGGACCTGCTGCCTTGCCGGGAGTGGTTCGACGGCGGCTACTGCGTGAAGAACCTGACCCGGGGCACGCGCTGGCTCCCC
Organism: Planctomycetota bacterium; assembly: GCA_020425635.1. Classification (GTDB taxonomy): domain Bacteria; phylum Planctomycetota; class J058; order J058; family J058; genus JAGQRJ01. The sequence continues at coordinate 542 of JAGQRJ010000501.1, forward strand.
CCTCCCGGGACCGTCGTGGCGGCGTTGGTCGGCGGCTGGGCCCTGCTCCGCGACGCCACCGGCGGGTGCCGGGCGGTGAACGTCGTCAGCGGCGCCGAGTTCCTTCCCGAGCGAGACCTGCCGCCGGCCCAGCGCACGCCGTGGCTCCAGCTCGTCCGCGTCCAGGAGCGCCCCATGTTGCTGGGCTTGGTGCACGACGAGGACGATCGCCTGATCCTCTGGGCTCGGGATCTCAACGCGCCGTCGAGCGCGCAGGTCGCCGAGTTGCCGTGCGAGGGGCTTCGGTCGGGGGATCTGCCCAGGGTCAACGTATGGCCAACCGCCGGACCGTACCTCCTGATCGATCCCCACCCTCACCGCGGGCCCTACGAAGTCTCCACCTGGGCCCTCGACGGCGTCTCGCTCCCCGTCGTGCGCAAACAGCTGGCTGGGGCCTATGGGCTCTGCGGGCCGCGCGCAGGCGATTACCTCGTCGTGGACCCGGCGACGCGCTGCCTGGCTCGCTGCTCCGGCGAAGAGCAAGGTCCGCCGCTCGAGGGGCTGCACGAGGGCGTCTTGAGCCGGGCGAGGATCGCCTGGCTCGCGACCGGCGAGCTGCTCGTCGCGCACCGGGACGGGCGCGTTTCGCGGGTCAACGAGGGCGGCGCCCTCGAGCCCATGCTCGAGCTCGGCGCGCCGGAGACCTGGCCCGGCGCGCGCAAGCTCAGCGCCCGCTGAGCGCGGGGGAGCGATCCCGCCGGTCGCCCCAAGGGCCGGTGGGGTCGTCTTCGCGCAGGCGCTCGAGGAGCGCGTCGGCGGCGGCGGCCTCGCCGCTGGCGGCGGCGGCCTCGGCCAGGGCGTAGCGCGCCAGGTTCGAGGTCGGGTCGACCTGCAGCAAGAGCTGCAGGCGAGCCCGCGCCCGGTAGGGGAACCCCAGCCGCGCGTCGAGCAAGCCGCGCAGGGTGTGCAGCGAGTACGACCCCGGCGCCTCACGCAGCCCCTCGGCCGCGTTGCGGGTCCCCAGCCGCAGGCGCGCGACGTCGTGGAACCCGGCCAGCGCGTCCTCGGCCGCCGCGAGCGCCACGCCGAGCCGCGGGGCGAGCTCGCCCCGGCGGGAGCGGCGCAGCAGGCTCTGCAGCGCCTCGCCCTTGAGCGGCTTCCACACCTCGCGCAGCGCGGCGTCCGCGGCGTCGATCAGCCCCGGGTCGCCCTGGGTCAAGAGCCCCTCCAGGGCCTCGAGGCGCGCGCGGGGCTCGCGATAGCTCGCGGCCAAGCGCAGGCGTAGCTGCAAGCCCGTGGGGTCGAAGGGCGGGCCCAGGCGCACGGCGCGCTCGAGGACCTCGATCACGCGATCGATCGACTCGCCCGCCTCCTGGAGCAAGACCGCGTCGGCGGCCAGGGCGTCGCGCTGCGCGA
>JAGQRJ010000502.1 GCA_020425635.1 Planctomycetota bacterium
CCCTTGATATGCAGGTGGCAGAACATGCAGTTCGTCGTCTCGGTCAGCATGACCAGGTCGAAGATCGCGTTGCGGTAAATGTTCAGCCGCATGCGCACGCTGACCGGCGTGCGGTCGTCGCCCGCCCCCGCCCCCGTGGTGGCCTCGGTGGCCGCCACGATCTCGACCCAGCCCTGCTCGTAGTTGACCATGTCGATCCAGGCGCGAACCCCGGGCAGCGCGGTGTAGGTCGCCGCGCCCACCGCGGCCGAGCCGGGAGGGGGCGCCAGCGGGATCAGGCTCACCGACGTCCAATCCACCGGGCCGGGGCCGCTCGAGGGCGGGGTCCCGTAGACGCGGTAGTTGTGGTCGTTTTGCAGCGCCAGGAGCCAGTTGCGGGGCGCCATTTGGGCGCTCTCGTAGTGGCGGATCAGCTGCAAGCGCAGCGCCTCCAGCGCGGCTTCGCACTGGTAGGTCGACATGGCCCGATCGCGCTCGACGAGCGAGGCGTTGGACGAGTAACGGGCCAGGTCGCCCGTGGTGAACGCGAGCATGGACAGCAGGGTCGCGACGATCAGCACCAGGATCAGTGTCGAGCCCCGACGACGACGAGTGAGCAAACGCATGAAGGCCCTCCAGTGGTTGACCTTCGGATCTGCACGCGCTGAGCCCACCTAACCCTATATCTGGCAGCGTGGACAGCTGTCTGGGAAGCCAGACAGTGTAGGGCGCCGCGAGGGCAGGCGTAGGCCGAAGCCTACAGGCCGCACGGGAACCAACGCAGAAGACCTGCTGGGGTCACCAGCAGGTCGCTCGTTCGGGCCAGGAAGGAGCAGGCGCGCAGAAGGCGCCGGCCGAGCCTGCGCTACTCGTCGAACTCGTCGGGGACCTGGAAGATCCGGCGAGCGCGACGGCGGCCGGCGGCGTAGACGCCGCTCTTGAGGCAGATCGTGTGCGGCATGCGCCGCTCCGCCGCCTGTTGCGGCTCGGGGTCACACAGCTGGACCATGTTCAGGGCGTAGTGCGAGCGGCGCATGCGGCTGCGGCTGTGCGAATGACGTTTTCTCGGGACTCCCACGGGGGCTCCTCCAGTGACTGAGGGGCAGAGGTTAGCACCGGAGGCGAGGAGAGGAAAGGCCTAACTCGCCTTGGTGTCCTGGGACCGGCGCAGGCGCAGGCTGTTGCTCACGACCGCGACCGAGCTCAGCGCCATGGCGGCCGCGCCCCAGCTGGCCGAGATCGCGCCGGCGGCCGCGAGCGGGATCGCGACGAGGTTGTAAGCGAATGCCCAGATAAGATTTACGCGTATCGTCCGGAGCGTGGCCCGCCCCAGCCGGAGCGCCCGCGGGAGCGCCTGGAGGTCGTCGCCGAGGAGCACGACCTGAGCCTGCTGCTTGGCCGCGTCGGTGCCCCCACCCAGGGCGACCCCGACCCGCGCCATGCCGAGGGCCGCAGCGTCGTTGATCCCGTCGCCGACCATGACCGTGGGCGCCGCGCGCTCGAGGCTCGCGACCACCTCGGCCTTCCCGGCCGGGGTGACCTCGGCGCGCACGTCGGAGATCCCCAGCTCTGCGCCGAGCCGCTCAGCGACGGCGACGCGATCCCCGGTGAGCAAGGTCACCTCGAGCCCCGCGTCACGCAGCGAGCGCACGACCTCCGCGGCTCCCGCCCGCGGCGCGTCGCGCAGTCGGAGCGCGCCGACGAGTCGAGCCCCGTGCGCGACCCCGACCCCGACGCCCCCGCCGAGCACGTCGCCGAGCTCCCCCACGACCCCGGCCTCGCGCAGCCAGCGCGGGGAGCCCACCCGGACGTGGACCCCGTCGACGAGGCCCTCGATCCCGCCTCCGACGTGAACCTGGACCTCGCTCGCCTGCGGCACCGGCCCTTGGGCGGCCGCCGCGGAGACCACGGCCTGGGCGAGGGGGTGCTCGCTGTGCTGCTCGAGGGCGGCGACCTGGGCCAGCAGGACCTCCGGCTGCACGTCCTGCAGCGCGACGGCCTCCTCGAGCCCGAAGGCGCCCGCGGTCAGCGTGCCCGTCTTGTCGAAGACCACGCGCTGGGCCTGGGCCAAGCCCTCGAGCGCGGTCGCGTCACGCACCAGGATCCCCTCGGTCGCCCCCCTCCCGACCGCGACCACTACCGCGGTCGGCGTCGCCAGCCCGAGGGCGCAGGGGCAGGCGACCACGAGGACTGCGACCCCGATCAACAGCGCCGGCCCGAGGCCCGCCCCGGCCAGCGCCCACCCGAAGGTGGCCCCGACGGCGACGAGCAACACCAGGGGCACGAGCCGCGCCGCCCACACGTCGACCTCGCGCTCGACCCGCGCGCGGGTGCCCTGGCCGCGCTCGACGAGGGCCAGCACCTGCCCCCAGCGCGTGTCGGCGCCGAGGCGCTCCACGTCGACGTCGAGGCTGCCCGCGCCGTTGAGCGTGCCCGCGTGCACCTCGTCGCCGGGACCCACCGCCTGGGGGAGGCTCTCGCCGGTGAGCGCGGAGGTGTCGACCTCGCTGGTGCCCGAGCGCACACGCCCGTCGACCGGCAGCACCTCGCCCGGGAGCACCCGCACCCGCTCGCCGCGCTGAACCTCGCTCAAGGGGACGCGCTCGACCTGGTCCCCGCGGAGTCGGTGCGCGTGCGGGGGGACCCGCCCCAGCAACCCGCGCAGCGCGCCGCCGGTCTGCGCCCGGGCGCGCGACTCGAGGGCGCGGCCGAAGAGCACGAACCCGAGGATCATGCACACCACCCCGAAGTGCAGCGCACCGCCCCGGAGCAGGTTGTGCCAGCTCAGGCCGTAGGCGGCCAAGGTCCCCAGCGCGACCAGGCTGTCCATGGAGGCGCTCAGCGCGCGCGTCCGCTGCAGCGCGGCGAGGAACACGGGCCAGGCGCACCCGAGGGCCAGGGTCGCGAGGCTCGCCCCGAGCCAGGGCGCGATCGCGTGCGCCGCCGGGATCCACATGCTGCCCATGACGACCGCCGCGCAGGCCAACGCGATCCCGGCCCGCACGCCGCCGGTCGCGTGGGTCGTCTCGCCCGGGGCCTCCGCGGCGAGCTCGGCCCGGTAGCCCTTGGCCGCCACCGCCGCGCACAGCGCCGCGGTGTCGACCCCGGGGTCGACCTGCACGCGCGCCTGCTCGCGCGGCAGGCTCACCGCGACCTCGCGCACCCCCGGGACCGCCCGCAGCGCGGCGTCGACCGCGGCCACGCAGGAGCCACAGGTCAACCCGTGCAGGGCCAGCACCCGCTCGTCGCCCTCGGTCGCGCGCGGAGCCGGCGCCTCGGGGCTGGCGGAGGCAAGCTCCGCCCCCACGCTTGGCTGGACAGAGGTCTCTGGCGGTGAATCGGGGCGAGGGACGGCGGCCCCCGCGCTCGTGGCCACCGGCAGCGCGCGTCCCGCAGCGGCGGCCACCGGCAGCGCGCGCCCCGGAGCCACGTTCTCCTCCGACCCCGCGGGTTCGAGCTCCACCTCGAACCCGTGGGACTCGAGCGCCGCCCGCACCGTGGCGAGGTCGATCGCTCCGTCCACCTCGGCGCGCGGTGGCTCGAGGGTCACCTGCACGCCTTCGACCCCCTCGAGGGCCTCGAGCGCCTCGGTCACGGTCGCCACGCACCCCCCACAGCGGAGGCCGGTGAGCTTGTATGCGGTGGACATGGCCGGATTGTCGGGGTTCCGGACGGCAGTGCCAGGGGGAATCTGGGCGACCCGCTCCGCGCACGCCCCAACCCGACACCGACACCGACGCCGACACCGACACCGACACCGACACCGACGCCGACACCGACGCCGACACCGACGCCGACGCCGACACCGACTCCGACTCCGACTCCGACTCCGACGCCGACACCGACGCCGACTCCGACACCGACTCCGAGGCGTTCGATACGCACCGTAGGGGCCGAGCTTGTCTCGGCCCGGACCCCGAGACACCCGCGTCGCCTGGCCTGCCTGGGGCGCCCCCCGTTTCGGCGCGTCGGGAGGCAGGGCGACGCGTGGCGCGAACGTCCGGGCCTGCCTGGGGCGCCCCCCGTTTCGGCGCGTCGGGAGGCAGGGCGACGCGTGGCACGAACGTCCGGGCCGAGGCAAGCTCGGCCCCTACGGGGCATTTCGGACAACGCCGAAGCGGAGG
>JAGQRJ010000503.1 GCA_020425635.1 Planctomycetota bacterium
CGATCGTGTTCGGCCTCTACTGGATCTGGAGCAGCGCGCTCCCCGCGCTGGTGATCCTCGACCGCGTGCAGATCTGGCCCGAGACCCAGCTCCTCCCGCCGCCCGACGACGCCGCCGCCTACGCGGCCCTCGAGGTCTCCCCGATCGGTGAGGCCCCCGCCCCGACCGAGCCCGAGGCCGAAGACGACGGCGACGCGCCGGCCGCCGAGGCCGGGAGCGGCGCCTCGCCGCTCCCTGGCCCCAGCGGCGACTCGGACCTCGACGGGATCGTGTCGGCGCTGAGCAACCGCGTGACCCTCGCCGACCTCGGCCTGGCGCTGCTCCTGATCGGGGTCACGATCCTGGTCAGCCGCAACCTGCCCGGGCTGCTCGAGTTCTTGCTCCTGCGCCGGCTCCCGCTCAACAGCGCCGGGCGCTACGCGACGAGCACCATGCTGCGCTACCTGATCGTCATGATCGGCATGGGCATGGCCTTCGGCGCGATCGGGATCGGGTGGTCGCAGGTGCAGTGGCTGGCCGCGGCCTTGACCTTCGGCTTGGCCTTCGGCCTGCAGGAGATCTTCGCCAACTTCGTCTCGGGCCTGATCATTCTCTTCGAGCAGCCGATCCGCCTGGGCGACTCGGTCACGATCGGGGCCGTCAGCGGGCGCGTGAGCAAGATCCGGATCCGCGCGACCACGATCACCGACTGGGACCGCAAGGAGCTGATCATTCCCAACAAGGCGATCGTCACCGGCGAGGTGATCAACTGGTCGCTGACCGACACGACGCTCCGGATCACGGTCGACGTGGGGGTCGCCTACGGCTCCAACACCGAGCTCGCGCGCAACCTCTTGCTCGAGATCGCGCGCAAGCACCCGAACGTGCTCGACGACCCCGCCCCCGCGGCGCACTTCGCCGCCTTCGGCGCCAGCACCCTCGACTACAAGCTCAAGGTCTTCGTGCCCAGCCCGGAGTACGTGTGGGAGGTTCGGCACCAGCTGCTCACGCGGATCGACGAGGTCTACCGCGAGCACGGGATCGAGATCGCCTTCCCGCAGCAAGACCTGCACCTGCGCTCGATCGACGCGGCGGCGCTGCGGGAGCTCGCGCCCCGGGCTGGCGACCCGCCGCCCCCTGCGTCAGACTGAACCGCGGTATGCCTTCTGCACCTCACAAGAAGATCGGCCCCTACACGGTCGAGGGAGTCCTCGGCAAGGGCTGCATGGGCGTGGTCTACAAGGTGCGCCACCCCAAGCTCGGCAGCTACGCGCTCAAGGTCCTGCGCACCGAGCTCGGCAGCGAGCGCGACCTCAAGCGCTTCAAGCGCGAGATCGAGCTCCTGGCCGCCATGAGCGAGCACCCCAACGTGGTCAAGATCCACACCGCGGCCGAAGACCGCGGGCGGATCTACTACGTCATGGACCTGATCGAGGGCGAAGACCTGCAGGCCAAGCTCAAGCACGGCCCGCTGCAGCCCAAGCAGGCCGCTCGCTACGTGCAAGAGGTCGCCAGCGCGGTCGACCAGCTCCACCAGAAGGGGATCGTGCACCGCGACATCAAGCCCGCGAACGTGATCGTCGACGACCGCGACCGCGCGCGGCTCTCCGACTTCGGCCTCGCGCGCTCGTTCACCGACGAGCAGTCGCGGCTCACGCGCTCGGGCGAGTTCGTCGGCACCCCGCTGTTCATGGCGCCCGAGCAGGCGACCGGGGCCGGGGCCGGCCCCGAGGCCGACGTCTACGCCCTGGGCATGGTGCTCTACACCCTGCTCGCCGGGCGCCCCGCGATCCAAGGGGAGAGCACCGCCGAGGTGCTGCAGAAGCTGCGCGCCGGGGCCCACCGCCCGCTGCGCAAGCTGGTGCCCGACGTCTCCCCCGTGCTCGCCGACCTCGTCATGCGCACCCTCTCCATGGACCCGCGCACGCGCCCCCGCGACGCCGGGCAGCTCGCCCGGGAGCTGGGGCGCTTCGTCGAGGAGCGCGAGGCGGAGACCACCGGGGCCGAGGAGAAGCGCAAGCTCGTGCTGGCCCTGGTGCTGGCCCTGGTCGTGGTCGTCGGCGTCACCGCGGCCGCGGTCGTGGTGCTCCGCGGAGGCGGCCCGGCGGCGCCCTCGGCGGACGCCGACGCGGTCGACGGCGCCGACGAGGTCCTCGACGCGGCCCGCGCCGGGGTCCTGAGCCCCGAGCCTCCCGACCCGGCGCTGTTCGAGCAGCTCGAGCAGGCCCGCGCCCCGCTGGCCGCCGAGCAGGACCCGAGCGCCGCGCGGCTGGCCAAGCTCGGCGAGCTGTGGGCGCTCGAGGGCGAGCTGCGCCTGCGCACGGAAGACTACCCCCGCGCCCGGGCCTGCCTCGAGCAGGCGGAGAAGATCGCCGACCCCAAGGGGCAGAGCCCCCTGCGCAACCTGGCGCGCCGCGGCCTCGCGGCGTTGCGCGCCGGGCTCGGGGCCTACGACCCCCGCCCCGAGGACGAGCTCGTCTCGCTGATCCAGGCCCTGCAGGCGGCCGAGCTGGTCTACCCCGACCGGCTGGAGCTCTTCGACTGGCGGGTCGCGATCGCGGTGCGCTTCGAGCGCTGGGAAGACGCCCAGTCGACCCTCGAGCGCCACCCCGTCCCCGACCGGGTCCCCGCCGCGACGCGCGCGCGGATCTACCTCGCCGCCGACGACCTCCCGCGGGCGGAGACGCTGCTGGCCGAGGTCGACGAGCCCGCCCTGCTGGGCGAGCTGCGCTACCGCCAGGGGGTCGAGGCGCTCAACCGAGAGGAGTGGGCGGCGGCCCGAGACTACTTCGCCGACGCCCTCGCCCACGCCCCCGCGGGTCCCCAGCGCGGCGAGGCGACCCGGGTGGCGCGGGAGCTCTACGCCGAGGCCAGCGAGTGGCGCGGCTCCACCCGGCGCTCGCGGCTGGCGAAGCTCGTGCAGCGCGAGGTCGCCGTCGCCCGCGCGCTCAAGGTCCTCGACCCCGGCTTCGAGCTCCCCCGCCGCCGCTTCGACGTGATCTTCCGCAGCATGCCCGAGGTCGGGCACGAGCTCGAGGCCAAGACCCTGGGCGTCCTCGACGACCTGCTCGCGCTGCGCCCCGAGGACCTCACGCTCTACAAGCTCTACGGCGAGGTCGCGCAGGAGTGGTTCTTCCCCAACCCCGAGCGCCAGCTCGAGGTCTTGCGCCGGGGCTTCGCCCTCGCCGAGCACGCGCGCGACCAGGAGCAGCTCGCCAAGAGCCTGGGCGCCGGGCTCTACTTCACCCGCCAGCTCGACCCCCTGCTCGAGCTCGAGCGGGGCCTGCCCGAGGGGGTCTCGGACTCGCGGCGCTGCTTCCTGCTGGCCCGCGCCGGCGACCTCCTGCGCTGGCAAGGCAAGCTCGAGCCCGCCGCCGACCTCCTCGCGCGCGCCGCCAAGCTCGACTCGAACAGCCACGAGGTCGCGCTGTTCAGCTACTGGCTGGAGAAGGTCAAGCTGGCGCGCGCCGACAGCCCCGAAACGCGGGAGGCGGCGATTCAGAGCGCGTGGAGGTTCCTCGAGCTCTACCCCGGCTTCGGCTGGCACGAGAACGTCCCCGAGCTCTGCGGCTGGCTGGCCAAGGTCGAGGCCGCGCGCGGGAAGGTGGAGCTGGCGGTCAAGGCCCTCGAGCGCATGCGCGAATACCGCCCCGACCAGGTCCAGTGGGACGCCTACCGCCTGGAGCTGCTCGCGGGCCAGGACCCCTGGCCGGAGGGCTTCCAGGCCGAGGTCGACAAGCTCCGCCCGGCGCTCGAGCACGCGATCGAGTACGTGACCGACAGCGCCCAGGCGGGCGAGGGCGACCGGCGCGAGGTCCTCCGCCGGCGGATCGACGCCCTGCGCAAGGTCTCGGTGACCCACCTCGAGCAGGCCGCGGCGACCGGAGACCGGGAGACCTTGTTGCGGGGTTTACAAAACCTGCAGCAGACCCTCCGCCCCCTGCTCGAAGACCTCCTGTAGGGCCTCCAGGGCCCCAGGCCCGCCCTGGGCCTGCCGGATTCGGCCCCCGCCCCGCCCCGCCTGCCAAGATGGCCGGAGGGGGGACGGCGGAAAACGACTTCCGTCAGGGACAGGCGGTATGTCCATTGCTAACGTGCAAGTGGGCGGTACCCTGGAGGCCGCCGGGTGAACGATGGCGAACGACTACAACTTCGAAGATTTCCTGCGCCGCCTGGAAGACATTCGCAGCCGAGGTCTGCCCGAAGACCTGCTCGAGCGCGTGCCCGGGCTGCAGGATCTGTTGGAGTCGAACCAGTTCGACCTCACCGAGCTCGAGCCGATCGAGCGGATCTTGCGCGCCATGACCCTCGAGGAGCGACTCGACCCCGAGCTCCTCGAAGGCGAAGAGGGCTACAGCCGCCGCGAGCGAATCGCCGAGCGCAGCGGCTGCACCGTCGGCGACGTGAATGCATTGATTCTGCAGTTCCAAATGCTCTGCCACATGCTCGAGACCATGAGCCCCGAGCAGGTGACTCAACAGATCCTGGACGACGTGGAACCAAAAGAAGAGTGGCAAGACTCGCCCGACGCCTGGAAGGCCGGCGCCGACGACGAGCCTGATCCCGAGCTGGTCGAGCGCGAAGAGCGCAAAGCCTTCGAAGCGAAGCTGGACGAGATCCTGGCCAAGCTCCACCGGGTGGGCCGAGCGAACCTCGCCCCCGGCGAGCTCGCGCACCTCGAGGAAGCCAGCCGCCGCTACCGCGAGCGCCGCGCCAACCGTTAGGGCCGGCCGCCGAGGCGGGCGCGTGCCTTCCCGAGAACGAAGCCAGATCGGGTAAAGTCTGCCCGGGGGACTCGTGGACCAGGCCGACCTCGAAAAGCTGTGGGCGATCACGATCCCGCTCACGCAGCTGGACTCGAGCCCGCCCGACCAGACCTACAAGGCTCCCCTCGACAGCGCCGGCACGGTCTTCGTGCCCCCGCCCTCGGACTCCGACTCCGGCGCCGGCTCCCAGCAGGGCTCGGGGGAGTTCCCCTCCTTCCTCGGGGTCAGCGCCCACGTCAACCTGGTGCGCCCCGACTCGGCCCCCGAGGACCTGGCGCGCTCGGCGGGCTACGAGCTGCGCGAGGTGATCGGGCAGGGCGGCATGGGGGTCGTCTACCGCGCGCGGCAAGCCAGCCTGCAGCGCGACGTGGCGATCAAGACGATCAAGGAGCGCGGCAAGGGCGAGCCGAAGTTCGTCTCCGAGGCCCGCGCCACCGGGAAGCTCGACCACCCGAACATCGTCCCCGTCTACGACCTCGGCGCGACCAGCCACGGGGAGACGATCCTGGCCATGAAGCTGGTCGAGGGCGCGTCGTGGAAGGAGGTCCTGCACCCCAGCGGCCCCGAGTCCGAGGCGCGGGCCGCGCGCTACGAGCTGGAGGACCACCTCGAGACCCTGGTGCAGGTCGCCAACGCGGTGAGCTTCGCCCACAGCAAGCAGCTCGTGCACTGCGACCTCAAGCCCGAGAACGTCATGCTCGGCGACTACGGCGAGGTGCTCGTCATGGACTGGGGCCTCGCCGTCGACGTCAGCGAGACCCCGGAGCCCGACTCGACCCTCGTGCACCGGAGCATGATCACGGCCCCCTGCGGCACGCCGGCCTACATGCCCCCCGAGCTCGCCGCGGGCAAGGGCGCAGAGATCACCCCGCGCACCGACGTCTACCTGCTGGGCGCGATCCTGGTCGAGCTCCTGACCGGCAAGCCGCCCCACCGCGGGAAGAAGCTGCCCGAGGTGATCTACCAGGCCTTCCTCAGCCACCCCCCGGCGCTGGAGGACGTGCCCGACGAGCTGCGGGAGATCGCCCACAAGGCGCTGGCGCGCAAGCCCGAGGACCGCTTCGCGAGCGTCACCGAGTTCCGCGACGCCGTGCGGGGCTTCCTCAAGCACCGCGAGTCGCTCGTGATCGTCGACGCCGCGCGCAAGCGCCTGCTGCGCGCTCAAGGCGCGGCGACCACGGACACCGCCTACGAGGACTTCTCGGCCGCGATCGCGGGCTTCGAGCACGCCCGGGTGCTGTGGGCGGAGAACGAGGCGGCGGGGGAAGGGCTGCGCGAGGCGCGCGTGGCCTACGCCCAGAGCGCCCTCGCCCACGAAGACCTGCGCCTGGCCGAGGCTCAGCTGGTGCAGCTCCCCGCGGGGGCGGACAAGGACGCGCTCGCCGCGCAGGTCGGGGCGGCGCAGACGCAGCGCGCGCGCGACGCGCGCCAGGCGCTGGTCCTGCGCGTGGCCCTGGCCGGCGCGCTGGCCGCGATCGTGATC
>JAGQRJ010000504.1 GCA_020425635.1 Planctomycetota bacterium
GGGGCGGGTTCGTCCTGGGCCAGGGCTCCGAACCCGGCGCCGAGGAGGGCGAAGCACAACGACCAGGGGGCAGCAGCTCGACGCACGGGGCCTCCAGACCTAGAAGCAGGCAAGGGTTATACCAAGACCTCCCCGCGACCGGAGGCGGCCTGCCCCTCGGGCGCCTACTTCTTGAGGTGCTTGGGGCTCAGCCCGCGCACCAGCTCGCCGAGGAGGGCCACGCCGAAGCCGGTCGCGCGGCGGTTGGGGAAGGCGGGCCCGGCGAGGTCGACGTGGAGCCAGGGCAGGTCGGTGTCGGCCATGTGGCTGTAGACGAACTGGCCGGCGCAGCTCGACTGCGCGTTGGCCCGGTCCTTGACCGAGTTCTTCATGTCGGCGATCTCGCTCTTGAACTCGGCCTGGAAGAACTCGGGGGCGAAGGGCAGGGGGTGGGTCAGGTCGCCCGAGGCGAGCCCGGCTTCGACGGCGAGGGCCTCGAGTCCGCCGCGGTTGCTGACCACCGCCGCGTGGCGCTTGCCGGTGGCCACGAGCTGCGCGCCCGTGAGCGTCGCGGCGTCGATCACGACCTCGGGCTTGAACACGCGCGCCGCGTAGCTCACGCCGTCGGCGAGCAGCAGGCGCCCTTCGGCGTCGGTGTTGTTGATCTCCACGGTCTTGGTGGAGTGCATGGTCAGGATGTCGTCGGGACGGTAGCTGTTGGGACCGATCGCGTTCTCGGCCAGGGGCACGAGGCAGATCACGCGGTGGGGGACCTTCTGCTTGGCGAGCGCGAGGAAGGCCCCGGTGACCGCGGCGGCCCCGCCCATGTCGCACTTCATGCCGGCCATGTTCCCGCCGACCTTGATGTTCAGGCCTCCGGTGTCGTAGACGACGCCCTTGCCGACGAAGGCCACGGTGCGCTGGGCCTTCTTGCTCGGCTTGTAGTCGAGGATCAGGAGCCGCGGCTCGACGACCGCGGTGCGCCCGACGGCGTGGATGCCCCCCAGCCCCTTCTCGAGCAGCTGCTTGCCGACGAAGACCTGGGTCTTCACGCCGGCCACACCGGCCACCGCCTTCTTCGCCGCGGCGACGAACTTGGCGGCGTCCATGTCGGCCGTGGGGGTGTCGACGAGCCCCGCGGCCCAGCGGGTCGCCTCGGTCGTGGTCTCGACCTCGCTCGAGGCCGGGATCACCATGCCCTTGCGGTCGAGGGCCAGGATCAGGAGCGTGTCCGACTTGGGCTTGCTCTTCTTCTTGCCCTTCTTCTTGTCACCGCCGGTGGTGTAGCTGACCTCGGGCACGCTGCGCGCGATCGCGTTGGCGGCGGCCAGGTAGTCTTCGCCGCGCTCGAGGTGCAGCACCGCCGCGGCGTCGCCCGAGCCGAGGCCGAGCTGGCCGGCGCAGGCGGCGATCGCGTGGCTGCGCGAGGGGGCGTTGTGCCGGCTGACCTCTTTGGGGAGCAGCGCCACGCTGGCCTTGAGCAGGCCGCCCTCGGTCGTGTGCGTGCTCACCACGCGCCCCATGGGGCCCGCCTTGGCGTCGGCCAGCGCGCGGTTCAGCGCCTTGGCGGCCTCGGCGGGGAACACGGCCTTGACCGCGGCCTTGGCGTGGTGCTCGGCCACGAACAGGGTGACGTGCTTGGACTTGAGCACGGCGGCGAGCGACTTGGGGAACTTGAGCTGGGTCACGGGGGCTCCTCGCTGGGGGGAGCGCGAAGGGTACGCGGCGTCGCCGCGCGCTGCAAGCCGGGCGGCAGAGGTGCGCGCGGACTAGGCCGTGGCCTGGGCCAGCGCGCCGCCGCAGGAGGAGCCGGCGCCGGCGGTGCAGCCGAGGCAGTAGTCGGCGGTGCGGACCGCGTCCTGGGCGAGGTCGGCGAAGCGCTCGAGCTCGAACACCGTGCGCGGGCGCCCGTCGGCGTTCAGGCAGGGGGCGCGGCTCGCGACGTGGAAGTCGCAGTCGAAGAGCTGCCCGGTCCAGTCGACGCTGATCTGGGAGAGGCACATCAGGCCAGGGACGGTGTCGGGGTTGAAGGCGTCGTCGAGCAGCTGGGCGTAGCCCTCGAGCGCGCCCTGGCGCTCGAGGTCTTCGCGGAAGCGGGCGATCGGGAGGTTCGCCAGGCAGAACAGCCGGTCGAACTCGATCCCGTGTTCTTCGCGCAGGCGCCGGGTGTAGTCGCGCTCGAGGGCCTCCTGGGCGGGGGGCAGGCTGGGGCCCCCGGGGTTGTAGACCAGGTTCAACACCAGGCCGCTGCCTCGCCCGTAGCCGAGCCCGTTGAGCAGCTTCAGCGCGCGCACGCTGTCGTCGTAGACGCCTTTGCCGCGCTGGCGGTCGACGTTGTCGCGGAGGTAGCAGGGCAGGGAGCAGGTCAGCTCGACCTGGTTGTCGACGAAGAAGCGCGGGAAGCGCGCGCCCTCGGGGGTCATGAGCACGGTCAGGTTCGAGCGGACCATGACCCGCCGTCCGAGGGCGCGCGCGCCGCGCACCAGCGGCTCGAAGGCGGCGTGCAGCTCGGGGGCCCCGCCGGTGACGTCCACCAGCTCGACCTCGGGGCTCGCCGCGAGCAGCTCGAGCAGGCGCGCGAGGACCTCGGGCTGCAGGGTCTCGGTGCGCTTGGGGCTCGAGGCCACGTGGCAGTGGTGGCAGGCCTGATTGCAGGTCAGCCCGATGTTCACCTGGAGGGTCGTGGGGTTGGCCCGGCGCAGGTCCGGCTGCCCCGCCTCGGCGAGCCGGCGTCGAAAGCGATCCATGTCCCCTCCCCTCGCGCTGCAAGGTAACGCACTCCGCAGCCTTGCGAGTCCCGAGCTCCGCGAAGGGGGCGCGCGGACGGCCCCGATGGGCGCGGGGCGCCCGATCGGTTCAAACGCGCACGCTGGGCACGACGCATTTGGATTTAGTGTGCCCTCTGTTCCCGGCCAGGATCCTGCGGCGCAGCGCTTTACGCGGTTTTGCACGAGTTGTGACGAGATGGGTGCCGGTACGTTTATCGCTATGTAAGGAATATCCGGCGTTGAGGGTTCGGACGGTTTTCTTAGAGGTCCTTGTTGGGCCTCCCGAACTGTAAGCTTAGGTCTTGCCTCAACCGTGTTTA
>JAGQRJ010000505.1 GCA_020425635.1 Planctomycetota bacterium
TGACGCGCCGCGCACGAGGAGGAAGCGCAGGGCGACGAAGGCGCCGTCCGCGAGCCGCACGTCGCTCTGGAGCACGAGCCGCTCCTCGCGCATGCCGCCCAGGGTCCGGAGCTCGAGGGTCCCGCGGAGCAGGCCCTCGAGCTGCTCTCCGCGCACGAGGATCGCCTCTCCGCGCTCAGGGTCCTTGAACCCGCGGGTCCCGAGCAGCGCGTCGAGCGAGCCCGCGAGGCCAGCGCGCTGCTGGCTGGGCGCCCAGCTCGCCGGCTCCTCCGCCGAGCAGGCCGCGGCCAGCGCGAGCGCGCACGCAAATAGCCCCGCGCCGGCGGTGCAGACGCGGCTCACGAGGCGAACAGCTCCGAGACCGGCTTGGCCTCGGGCGGGAGCGGGTGCATGGGTCGCCCCTCGGGGGTGTATTGCTCTTGCTGGACGTCGACGCCAAGCGCGGTGTAGACGCTCGCGAGCAGCTCGCCCGCGCTCACGGGGCGCTCGACGATCTTGCCGCCGTCGTCGGCGGTCCGCCCGATCGCGCGCCCGCCCTGGATCGGCCCGCCGCCGAGGGCCACGCTCCAACCGACCGCGAAGTGATCGCGGCCCTCGTCGGCGTTGATCTTTGGCGTGCGGCCGAACTCGGTGAGCACCACGACCACGGTCTTGCGCCACAGGTCGCGCTGGCGCAGGTCGGCGACCAGGGTGCCCAACCCCGCGTCGAGCTGCGCGCAGAGGTCGCGGTGTCGCGAGAAGCAGTCCTGGTGCGTGTCCCAGCCCCCGAGCACGACCTCCACGGCGCGCACCCCGACCTCCGTCAGGCGCCGGGCGAGCAGGCACCCCTGGCCGAAGCGACCCAGGCCGTAGGCCTCGCGCAGACGCTGGGGCTCCTGGCTCACGTCGAACGCCTGAGTCTGAGGCGAGTGGATCAGGCGGTCGGCCTTGGCGTAGACGTTGGTGTGGCCGGCGGTGTCGCGCCCCGGATGTTCCCGGCGGAACTTGCGCTCGACCGCCTCGAGCAGGCGCCGCCGCCGGTCGAAGCGCTCTGCGTCGACGCCCTCGGGATAGCGCAGGTTCTCCACTGGGCGCAGCGGGTCGGCGATCAGGAGCGGCGCGTGCTCGACCCCGAGGAACCCTGGACCCTGGGGCCGCCCGCCAATGCAGATCGCGGCGGGGAGGTGCAGCTTCGGGTTCGGCCGGCTGTAGGAGGTCCAGCTGCTCACGTCTGGATGCGAGACGGTGCCCGACGGGGCGTAGCCCGTGCGCAGCAGGTACTGCGCGCGCTCGTGCGCCCCCTCGCGAGTCGCCATGCTGCGGATCAAGGCCAGGTGCTCGAGCTGCTCGGCGACCCGCGGGAGGAGCTCCGAGACGCTGACCCCGCGCGCCGAGGTCTTGATCGCCTTCAGCGGCCCAGCCGACGCGCTCCCAGGCTTGGGGTCGAAGGTGTCGGTCTGGCTCATGCCGCCGGCCATGGTCAGCAGGATCAGGTGCTCGGCGCGCCCCGGCCCCTTGCCCCAGGCCTCCGGCGTGAGGAGCAGGCTGCCCAGCCCGGCGCCCACGGTCCAGCGCACGAACTCTCGCCGGTTCGGCTGTCCGTTCACGTCGCTCCTCCCCTGAGCCGCGACCGAATCGCGAGCTCACACACACTGCGGGCCATGCGGGCGGTGTCGAGCAAGGGACGCACCTTCGAGCCCCGCTCGTGCCTCCAGCGCACGGGCACCTCTGTGATCGTATACCCGAGGTGACGGGCGACAAGCAGGACCTCTACGTCGAAGGCGGTCACGTTCGCCCCCCGGGCGAGGGGGCCAGCCGCGCCGTAGCGCCGGAGCCGGCCGAAGACCTCGCGCGCGGCCTCTGCGCGAAACAGCTTGAACCCACACTGGGTGTCCGCGATCCCGGGCAAGACCAGCGCCTGCACGAGCCAGTTGAAGCCGCGCCCGAGCACGTGGCGGTAGCCGGGCTCGTTCTCGCGCACGGCCCCCGGCCCCTCCCGCGACCCGATCGCCACGTCGGCGCCGGCCTCGAGGGCGGCGAGCAATCGCTGGAGCTCGTCGAGCGGGGTGGCCAGGTCCGCGTCGGCGAAGGCCACCCGCGCGCCCTGGGCCGCCAACATCCCCGCGCGCACCGCGTGCCCCTTGCCACGGTGAGGCAGCGCCAGGACCTGCACCCGGTCTCGCCCGTGGGCCCAACCGCGCAGGAGCGGAAGCGTCGCGTCCTCACTCCCGTCGTCGACCAGCACCAGCTCGGCGCCGACCCCTGGCCCCCGGGCCCTCCAGGCCTCGAGCTCGCCCAGGGTGTGCTCGATCCGGATCGCCTCGTTGTAGGCGGGGACGACGAGCGAGAGCCCAGCCCCGTGCCCGCTCAAGGCTCTGCGCCCGACTCGGGGTCGGGGTCGGGGTCGTCGAGGTGCTCGAGCCCCATGTCTCCGCTGAGCCAGCGATAGAGGTCGACCTGCCTGCAGCGCGTACAGCAGAAGGGAAAGGTCTCGGCCTTGGGGTCGACCCGGCGTTCGCAGCTCGGGCAGCGCATGTCCATGCCCGGAACCTTGCCAGGCCCTGGCCCCGCCCGCAAGCGAAGCTCGCGCTCGCGGGCCCTCGCTCGGCCGCTGCCTCTGCTGCTGGGGGCGCCCCGTGTCCGGGGTGGTTATCCTTGCTGAGGCATGCCGAGCTTGAGCGACATACTGCTGGGGAAGCTGGCCTTACGCCAAGAGCTCGTCTCCACGGCGGCGCTCATGGAGTGCATGGCGAAGCAGCACCAGGACCCCGGGGCGGACCTCGGAGCGCTGCTCGTCAAGCGGCGCTTGATCTCTGCGGCCAGCCTCGAGGAGCTGCGCGGATCGGTCGGGAAGGTCCAGCTGACCTGCGCCCAGTGTTCGCGCGTCTACCGCCCGGACCAGCTCGAGAACGCGGCTGGGCTGGTGTGCGCCTGCGGCGCTGAGCTCCAGATCGTGCTCGACGGCAAGCCGATCTCGGATCGAATCGCCACTGGACCCACCCAGCGCTTCAACACCGTGGTCCTCGACGAGTCGCCGACCCAGGAAGAGGAGCCGCTCCCGCCCCCGCCGCCAAAGCCGACGCGCAAGGAGTTCGGTCGCCTGGGGAAGGCCTTCACCGGAAAGTTCGGCGCGTACGAGATCCTCGACGAGCTCGGGCGCGGCGGCATGGGGGTGGTCTACAAGGCGCGCCAACCTCGGCTCAATCGCTTCGTGGCGCTCAAGATCCTGCTCGCTGGCCCGCTCGCGAGCCGCACTCAGACCGAGCGCTTCCGCCGCGAGGCCGAGATCACGGCGCGGCTACGGCATCCGGGGATCGTGCAGATCCACGACGTGGGCAAGGTCGGCGAGCACGACTACTTCACCATGGACTACGTGGAGGGCACTCCGCTCAACCTGCTGATCAAGCGCCGACAGGTCCCGATCCGGCGCGCGGTGGAGATCGCGCGCGACGTCGCCGAAGCCTTGCACCACGCCCACGAGCGGGGCGCGATCCACCGGGACGTGAAGCCGGCGAACCTGATCGTCAACACCGCCGGCGCTCCGGTGCTCACCGACTTCGGCCTCGCCCGCGACATGGACGAAGACGAAGCCCACCGCCTGACCAACTCGGGGAGCGTCGTCGGCACTCCGTATTACATGGCCCCCGAGCAGGCCCGCGGCGAGCGCGATCGAATCAGCGGCTGGACCGACGTCTACGCGCTCGGGGTCGTGCTCTACGAGTGCCTGACCTACCGCGTGCCCTTCCGCGCGAAGACGCACCTGGAGCTGACCAAGAAGATCCTCGGCGAGCCCCCCCAGCCCCCCAGCCAGATCGAGCCCGCGATCGAGCTCGAGCTCGAGGCGGTGGTGCTCAAGGCCATGGCCAAGCTGCCCGAGGAGCGCTACCCCACGGCCAAGGCCCTGGCCGACGACCTGGCGAACTTCCTCGAGGGGCGCCCGACCTCGGTGGGCGCGACCGCGGGCCAGCGCGTCATGCGCGAGCTGCGCAGGCGGAGCGCGTGGCTGACCGGGGCCGTGCTCGGGGGAATCCTGCTCCTGGGTGGTGTGTGGGCCGCCGCGGCCGCCTTCGACGTGGGCGAGGCCAAGACCCCTCCCGCCCCACCCAAGCCACCGCCCCCCCCTCCCGACACCCCGGACGTCGACGCCAACCGCGCGCAGAACGCGGCCCTCGAGGCCTTCGCCTCGTTCCGCGCCGCCCGCCAGGCCAGCGAGCGCAGCGGCGCCTACCAGGAGGCGCTCGAGCGCGCGGACGCGCGCTGCACCGAGGCGCTCTCCCTCGACGAGCAGCGCGCCGACCTGTGGGTCTTGCGCGGACGGATCTACCTGGCCATGAACCGCGACGACGACGCGCGGGCCGACCTGGAGCGCGCGATCGAGACTGACGCGGGCGGGACCGCCGCGGCCGAGGCTGGGTGGTTGCTCGCCTCGCTCTACGAGCGCAGCGGCGCGACGCAACAGGTGCGGGCCGCGATCCACGCCGCCCTCGAGCGCGCCGAGCGCCCGGGACCGTGGGGCCCCTTGCTCCGCGCCCGGCAGAGCTTCCTCGACGGCGACTACGACGGAGCGTTGGAGCACGCGCAGCAGGCGGCGGCCGAGAACCCAGAGCTCTACGAGGCCTCGTTGGTCCAGGGGCACGCGCTGCGCAAGCTCCAGCGAGACA
>JAGQRJ010000506.1 GCA_020425635.1 Planctomycetota bacterium
CCGCTGACGACCTCTCCCCGCCAGAGGCGGACTGCCTCGGCCCGCAGTTCGTCGTCCACCGCGTCCTCGGCCGCGGAGGAATGGGGATCGTCTACGCGGCCCGCGACCTCGAGCTCGGGCGGGACGTGGCGGTCAAGTTGACCCTCGACGCCCAGTCCAGCGAGCGCCTGCAGGCCCGCCTCGAGCGCGAAGGCCAGGCGCTGGCGCAGCTCAAGCACCCGGGGATCGTGCAAGTCCACCGCGCCGGGACCCTCGAGGGGCGGAGCTTCCTCGTGTGCGAGCTGATCGAGGGCGCGCGGGGGCTGCAGGTGGCCTCCGGCGACCTCGCGCTCCGCGAGCGCGTGGGCTTGATCCGCGACGCGGCCCGAGCGATCGGAGCGGCCCACGCCCAGGGGATCGTGCACCGCGACCTCAAGCCCGACAACCTGCTCGTCGACGCCGCGGGCAAGGTCCACGTCGCCGACTTCGGCGTGGCCCTGATCGCCGACGCCGCCCGCCTGACCCAGACCGGCGGGCTGGTGGGGACGCCCTACTACATGGCCCCCGAACAGATCTCCGGCGAGCGCGACGCGATCGGCCCCCACAGCGACGTGTGGTCGCTGGGCGTCGTCCTCTACCAGACGCTCACCGGTCAGCTCCCCTTCGTCAGCGAGAGCTTCGGCCAGCTCGGGTTCGCGATCATGCAAGCGACCCCCGAGTCACCGCGCAGGCTGAACCCCGAGGTCTCCTCGGAGCTCGCCAGGGTGTGCGCGACCGCGATCGCGCGCGACCCCGCGCAGCGCTACCCCGACGGCGAAGCCTTCGCCCGGGCGCTCGACGCCTGCCTCGAGGCGCGGCCGACCCGCCCCGCCCTCAGCAGGGCCCTGGTCGGGCTGCTGGCCGCGGCGGCCATCGTCGCGGCAGCCCTCGCCGCGGCCTACGTCGCCCGCGCCGGCGAGGCGGAGCCCCCGCCGACGCGCCGGGACGACGCTCCCCAGAGCGCGGCGGCGCCCGCGGACTCCGACCCTGGGTCCGCGGACCTCGAGGCTGAGCTCGGGCGCGCCCTCGACGCCTGGCGCCGACTCTCGACGCCGCTCGAGCGCTACGTCGAGGGCGTCGCGCTGCTCAGGCGCTGGCCCGCCGGAGCCGGGCTCGAGCGCGTGCGCGCCCAGGTAGCCGAAGCGCAGACCGCCGAGCACCCGCTGGCCACGCTCCCGGTCACCGAGGGCGGCGTGAACGTGACCTTCGGTCCCGGCTCGACCCTCTATGCCACCGCGGGCGAGGTCCTCGTGGCTTGGGACGCGCGCACGGGGCTCGAGCGCGAGCGCTCGATCCCCGCCCCGGGGGTCGCCCGCGGGGCCCTGTTCGCGCTCGGCAACGGCGACCTGATCTGCGCGGGGAAGGCGCTGGACTGGCTGCGCCCGGGAGCGAGCCCCGTGCACGTGCCGGGACGGCGCGACCTCAACGGCCCGCAGGTCGACGCGGGCGAGCGCCTGCTGCTCGCGGCGACCTCGACGGGTCCGCTCGAGCTCTACGCGATCGACACGCGAGAGCTCCTCGGAGTCCTCCCCGGCGACCACGACCCTGCGCTGGCCTGCGCCCTGAGCCCCGACGGGACCAAGGCCGTGGCCTTCATCGCCAACGAGGGCGAAGACCTGGGGATCAACGAGCTGCTCCTGGGTGAGCTGATCGTGTGGGCGCTCCCTTCGCGCGAGATCCTCTTGCGCGAAGAGCTGCTGCATCGGATCCGCTACGCCAGCTTCACCCCCGACGGCGCGCGCGTCTTCGCCGGCGACACGGCGGGCTCGCTGCGCGCCTACGACGCGACGACCGGCGAGCCGGGGGTGGAGCTCTTCGGCCCCGCCGCGAACACGGAGCTGCTCCGTCGGCGGGCCCACGCAGGGAGTGTGCGCGGGCTCCGTTTCCTCGGCCCGACGCGCCTGCTCTCGGTGGCCGGGGTCAGCCAGGGCAACCCCTACGGGCACCAGCTCCGCCTGTGGAACGCCGACACGGGGAAGCTGCTGTGGGAGCTGCGCCCGCTCCCCCGCTACCCGAACTCGCTGAGCGCGAGCCCCGAGCTGGGCCTGATCGCGCTCGGCACCTCCGGCGTGGTGGAGCTCTACGCCCTGCCGGACGTCGAGTAGTGTCCTCGCTCGGCTCAGCCCCCGACCCGCCGCGCGCCGACGCCCTCGGCCCGCGCTTCGAGGTCCGCGGCGAGCTCGGCCGCGGGGGCATGGGGATCGTCTACCGCGCCTTCGACCGCCAGCTGGGGCGCGAGGTGGCGGTCAAGTTGATCCTGAACGCCACCGGGCAGCGCATGCAGCGCCTGGAGCGCGAGGGCCAGTCGCTGGCGAACCTCAGCCACTCGGGGATCGTGAGGGTGCACGAGGGCGGCGAGCACGGCGGGCAGCCCTTCCTCGTGTGCGAGCTGGTCGAGGGGGCGCGAACCCTCGACCGGGTGTTGCCCGAGCTCAGCCTGCGCGCGCGGCTGGAGCGGGTGCGAGACGCCGCCGCGGCCCTGGGCGCCGCCCACACGGTCGGGGTGGTGCACCGCGACGTGAAGCCCGAGAACCTGCTGATCGACGCGGGGGGCCGGCTCTTCGTCACCGACTTCGGGCTGGCCCTGGTGGCCGGCGCGTCGCGCCTGACGCACACGGGCGCGCTCCTCGGGACCCCGCACTACATGTCGCCGGAGCAGGTCCTCGGCCAGCGGGAATCCCAGGGCCCCCCCAGCGACGTGTGGAGCCTGGGGGTCGTGCTCTACCTCGCGCTGACCGACGCCCTCCCCTTCGAGGGCGAGAACCTCGGGACCCTGGGCTACTCGATCGCCAACGACCCCGCGCCGGCGCCCAGCTCCCGCGCTCCCGGGCTCGATCGCGCGCTCGACGCGATCTGCGCGCGCGCCCTGGAGAAGGACCCCGCGCAGCGCTACCCCCACGGGGGCGCGCTCGCGGCGGACCTCGACGCCTACCTCGCCGGCGAGGGCCACGCGGCGGGCGGAGGGCTGCGCCTCGCTGCCCTCTCCGCCTGCGGGCTGCTCGGGCTCCTCGGAGCGCTCG
>JAGQRJ010000507.1 GCA_020425635.1 Planctomycetota bacterium
ACCGGCGCCCAGGACGCAGCGGCCCAGGCGGCCGCCAGCGTCCAGGCGGCCCTCGCCGGGCTCCCGGTCTCGGCCGACAGCCTGCAGCGGCTCCTCGGCGGGAGCGGCAGCCCGCTCTCGACCGCGGGTCGCGCGCTCTTCGTCGTCGGCTTCCTCGTGTTCGGCACCTGCACCTTCCTGCAGAACTGGACCCGCACCAAGGCCTCGAGCTTGCGGGCCTACGCGGAGAAGGTCGAGAACCTCGAGTGGGGCTTCCCCAAGAAGGAGCCCGACGACCCGCGCTACCCGCCCAACCCCGCCTCGACCGACAACAACTGGGCCTACTGGGTCAAGAAGGACAACGGCGACTACGGAGTCGACGTCCCCGCCTCGGCGATCAAGGAGCACGAGGACCTCTCGAAGGAGGTCAAGGAGCGGATCGAGGAGTGGAAGCGGAACGAGCGCAAGGACTACTACCAACAACGCATGGACTGGTGGTCGGACCACTACGAGGACTGGCACGACGAGGTCAACGCCGCGCGTCAGGCCCGCCAGGACTCCGAGCGCCTGACCAACGAGGCGGTCATGGGCGTGTTCGGCTACTTCGTCCGCTGGTTCGGGATCGGCTGCATGTTCCTGGGCATGACCCTGCTGGCGCTCAAGGGCGAGCGCAACGAGCAGCTGGTCGCGCTGATCGTGATCGGGATCGGGCTCTTGCGGCTCGTCACCTGAGCCGACGGCCGCCCGACTGAACGCGACGCGAGCCCACCTGCGGGTGGGCTCGCGCTCGTGTGGGGCTGCCGCTCAGTGGTTCCAGGCGAACTCGGTGCTGTTGACCAGGATCCAGGCCGCGTCGGCGAGGACCTCGGCGCGCTGGCGATTGCTCTCGGCCGCCTCGAGCTCGGGGAGGAACAGGCCCAGCTCCTCCTCGCTCGGGCGGCGGGTGAGGGTCATGAGGAACAGCGCCTCGAGCGCTTCGCCCGAGTCGGCGGCGAGGGCCGGGATCCGGGTGACCACGGTGAAGGGGCTGTCGGTCTTGGTGTTCTCGTGGAACTGGCCGCCGTTGAACAGGTTCAGGCGCTGGAGCAGGTTCTCCGCCTCCACCGCCTCGCTGTCCTTGCCCTCGCCGTGGCGCTGGAGGAACTCGTTCATGCCGCCCCAGCGCGCGAGGCGCAGGACCTGGGCGCGCGAGCGGTCGTGGGTCCAGAACGAGGTCGCCTGGAACAGGCTCGCGCCCAGCACGCGCGGACGGAGCTGCTTGAGCGCGTAGGTCGCCCACACCTCGGCCTGGGCGTCTTCGCGGGCGTCGGCGGGCGCTGCCGAGCCCACGCGGTAGACCTCGGAGGAGACGATCGCGCGCACCAGGCGCTTGAGCTGGTAGCCGTGGGCGACGAAGTCCTCGGTCAGCGCCTCGAACAGCGGCGCGTCGGCGGGGTCGGGCTGGGTGAGGTCGAGCTCGTCCACCGGCTCGACGAACCCGCGGCCCAGGAGCCAGCTCCACATGCGGTTCACGATCGCCTTGGCGAAGTAGTCGTTCTGGGGGTGGGTGATCCAGGCCGCGTAGGCCTGACGCCGCGACCGTCCCTCGGGGAGGTAGCCCGCGCCGTAGGGCACCTGGGCGGCGATCACCCGCAGCGCGTCGGGCTCCTCGACGTGCTCCGCGTTCGGGTCCTCGGGGTCCTGGCCCAGGGGCAGCGGGGTGTTGTTCGCGTCGACGCGCAGCTCGCCCTCCGCGCGCTCGCGCACCAGCGGGGGCTGGGGCTCGAGGCGCGCCCAGAACGCGGCCAAGCCCTGGAACTGGGCCTGGGTCCAGTCGGTGAAGGGGTGGTCATGGCACTGCGCGCAGTCGATCCGCACGCCGAGGAAGGCGCGCGTGCTGCGCGCGGCGAGGCGGAACGGGTCGCGCTGCTGGGAGACGACGAAGTTCGTGGCCGGGGTGTCGGTCGAGAGCCCCTCGGCGCTGATCAGCTCGCGGACCACCGCGTCCCAGGGCCGGTTGCGCACGAGCTGCAGCCCGAGCCAGTCGACGAGCCGTCGGCGCCGGTAGAGCAGGTCGTCTTCGCGGCGGTCCTCGCCGACCACGATCCGCGCGAGGCGCTCGCTGAGGTGCGCCGCGAAGCGCGGGTCGGTGAGCGCCTTCTCGATCAGCCAGCCGCGGCGCTCGCCCGCGGGCAGCGCCTCGAGCGCGCGCACCTCCTGCAGGCTGGGGACGGTGCCGAGCACGTCGAGCCATAGCCGGCGCGCGAAGGCGAGGTCGTCGACCTCGGGGCTCGGGGTGACCCCGGCCGTCGCCCAGCGCTCGCGGAAGTGCCCGTCGATCGTGGCGGTGAGCTCGTCGAGGTGCTGCGCCTGCTCGGGCAGGGGGTTACGCCGCGGCGCGTCGCGCCCGATAGCCATGAGCGACACCCCGAGCGGAACTGCTGCGATCACCCACGCGCGCATGACGCCTCCCTGCTGCACCCTACCGGCAGCGCCTCGCTATGGTTTCAACAGCGCCCTTCGAAACCGGACCGCCGCCTCGGCGGTAGGTCCCTGCATGAGCCAAGCCACCCCCGTGCACGACGCCGAGACCGACGCCGACGCCCAGTCCGCCTCCGAGGCCGACGCCGACGCCCCGAGCCACCAAGCCGTAGGGGCGGAGCTTGCCTCCGCCCGCCGTCCCGCTCCCCCGCGTCGCCTTCTTCCCGAGACCGAGACCGAGACCGAGACCGACACCGACACCGACGCCGAAGCCGAGACCGACACCGACACCGACGCCGAGACCGACGCCGAGACCGAGACCGACGCCGAGACCGACACCTCAAGCCACCAAGCCGTAGGGGCGGAGCTTGCCTCCGCCCGCCGTCCCGCTCCCCCGCGTCGCCCTCTTCCCGAGACCGACGCCGCCACCGAGGCCGAGGGGGCTGGGGACGGGCGCGCTCGCCCTGGGCTGTGGGGGCGCTTCAAGGGCGCGACCGAGTGGTGCTTCGGGGCGGCGGCGCTGCTCGTCGCGCTCGCGATCCTGGCCGCGATCCCGGTGCTGCAGTTCCTCACCCTGGGCTACCTGCTCGAGGCCGAGGGGCGCGTGGCGCGCAGCGGCTCGCTGCGCGCGGGCTTCCCCGGCGTGCGCCGGCTGGCGCGGATCGGCTCGGCGGTGCTGGGCACGCTCCTGATCGCGACGCCGTGGTTGATCCTGCGCGGCTACGCCCAGGACGCGGCGCTCTTCCCCGCCTCGACGGCGGCGGAGACCCTCGCCACCTGGAACGTGGCCTTCCTCGCGCTGACCGTCGTCCAGGCGTCGCTGGCGATCGCGCGCGGAGGGCGGCTGCGCCACTTCTTCAACCCGCTCAACGCGCTGTGGCTGCTCAGGCACGGGGTGAACCCGGCCGCCGCGGTCGCGCGCAGCCGCGCCTTCGTGAGCTCGTTGCGCGTGGGCCACTACCTCGAGCTGGGGGTCAAGGGCTTCGTCGCCGGGCTGCTCTGGCTCGCGCTGCCGAGCCTGTTCCTCGCGGCAGGGAGCCGCGCGCCGGGGCTGACGGTGCTCGGCGGGCTGGGGCTCGCGCTCGTGCTCCCCTGGCTGGTCATGGGTCAGGCGCGCCTGGCGCGGGAGAATCGCTTCGGCGCGGCCTTCGAGCTGCGCGCGATCCGGCGCGAGATCGGGCGCGCGCCGCTGAGCCTGCTGATCGCGCTGGTCTTGACCCTCGGCCTCGCGCTCCCGCTCTACCTGCTCAAGATCGAGCCCCTCGACCGCGACGCGCGCTGGCTCCCGGCGCTGGCCTTCCTCGTCGCCGCGCTCCCCGGCCGGCTCGCCGGGGGCTGGCTCGGCTGGCGCGGCCAGCGCGAGGGCCGCGCGCGCTGGTTCGTGCGCTGGCCCCTGGCCTGGATCGCGATCCCGGCCTCGCTGTTCTACGTGTTCGTCGTGTTCTTCAGCCAGTACTTCGACTGGAACGGCGCCCTCGGCGCCTTCGCGCACCACGCCTTCTTGCTGCCCGTGGCCTTCTACTAGGCCCGCGCCGCGGCCTGCGAATCCCTGCGGGCGAGCCGCGGCGGAATGCGTATCAGGCCGACGCCACGAAGCGATCGGCCGCACGTTTCTCGGCCGCTTGCCGTCCCGCCTGGACGGATCGCCCCCGCCCACTCCCCGCTACTCGGCGTAGACGCCTGCGAGTCAAGGGATTGCTGCGTGGCACGGAAACCTGCCTCCCCCTGGCCCCGGGCTTGCACGTCGGGGACCGGAGAGAGATAGAGAGACCCCCCATGCTGCGAACCATCCCCGTGGCGGCGATCTGCCTCGCCGCCTTCGCGATCCCGGCGATCGCCCAGTCTCCCGCCTACCCCTTCGAGGAGGTCGCCCGTGGCTCCGACGGCGGCGGCGGGCTCGCCCAGGCCACGCAGGACTTGATCCAGTCGGACCCGCAGCTGCAGGCCAGCGGCGCCGCGCACCTGATCCCCCCCGGCACGTCGATCGACTTCGGGCGTGAGGCGCTGCTCGTGGTGCGCCTGGGGACGCGCCCGACCGGCGGCTACGGGATCCAGATCCGCTCGGTCAGCGTCCGCCCCTCGAGCGGCTCGGCGCCTGGCGGCCCCTCGGTCTCGCTCACGACCCAGCTCCGGGTGTCGGTGGTCACGCACTCGCCCGGCCCCCTGGACTCGGTGACGAAGGGCTTCACCTCGCCCTACCACGTGGTCAAGGTCCCGCGCCCCGCGTTCGGCGGGCTGGTCGCGAGCTTCGAGCTCGCCGACGCAGCGGTCGACTTCACGCGCTTCAGCCGCACGCTGTCCGCTCCCTTCCACGGCGTGGTGCGCAAGGTCGAGGTCGGGCGCGACGGCTCGGTCTCGATCCTCGAGCACGGGCCCGGCGTGAGCGTCGACGTCGTGCAGGTCCAGAGCGTGGTGGAGGACCGCTTCGTCGCCCAGCTGCGCGCCGTGCTCGGACGCGTCGACTACTTCGGCTTGCCCGCCGACGTGACCGGCCCGCAGCCCGCGCACGACGGACCGTACGTCACCTACCTCCTCGGCCGCGGCTCCGAGGAGTGGCGCGTCGCGGGCGATCGCATGTCGATCGTCCCGCCCATGAAGGCGCGCCTGGCGCCGCTCGACGAGCTCCTCGACGCGATCCGCGACGAAGCCGTCAACGGCCCGCAGGTGGACGAGTTCAAGGGCACCGTCGAGCTCGACGGCGCGCGGGTCCTCCTCCGCGGACCGCAGACGTCCCACGCCCTGACCGGAGCGCTGGCCGCCACGGTGCGCATGTTCGCAGGAGAGACGGTCAAGGTCTCGGGCGCGATCCGCGCCACCCCGCAAGGGAGCAGCCTGGAGGTCGCGCAGATCCTCTACCCCGAGCACCAGGCGGCGCTGAAGGGCACGCTGCAGCGCTCGGCGGCGGGGGCGCTGTCGTTGGCCACCGGCACCTCGACCCCCGAGCTCCTGGGCCCCGCGGCCCCGGCGCTCGCCACGGCGCTCTCCTTCAGCCTGGTCGAGCTCGACGGCTGGCTGTTCAGCGACCTGAACACGGGCGCGATCGAGCGGGTCTACGTCGCGTCCGCGCAGGCCAAGGTGACGGCGCGCCGTTCGCCCGTGCTCGCCGGCGGCGGCGCCCCCCGAGGCTGGGCCCGCCGGGGGCAGACCGTCTCGGTGCTCAGGCTCTCCGCGTCGGGCACCTGGGCGCGCGTCAAGCGCGGCGACCGCGAGGGCTACATGCGCCTCGACCACCTGGAGATCGGCGACGCGAGGGCGATCAACCCGGGCCTCAGCGGCGCGCTGGGCGGCAAGTAGCGAGGGCGTGCTCGGGGCTCAGTCCTGGGGGACGATCCCGTAGGTCTGGGTCCCGGGCACGCGCTTGATCCGGTTCTTCGCCTCGAGGGCCTTCCACACCTCGTCGGGGAAGCCTTCGGGGAGGCGGATCCCCACGATCCCCGAGGAGCGTCCGCCCGAGAGCGGTCCCACGTTGAGCGACGACTCGTCGTCCTGGCGGTAGAGCTTGAGCCGCTTCTTGAACGCCTTCAGCGCGCGCTTCAGCTCTTCCTTGGTGGGCGCCTCCGAGGGCGTGGCGTCTTCGGTCATGCGACCTCCCGCTCCGGGAGGATCCCCGGCGCCCGAAGATTGTCGCCGCCCGGGCTGAACGCGCAAGCGCGCGCAGCCAAGGCCCGTCAGCGACGCGCGACGCTCGGCGCAGAAGCCGCCTCGTCGTCGTCGCTCAGGAGCGCCACCGGCACGGTGTAGGGCAGGAGCAAGACGTCCGCGGCCAGGCTCAGGGGCAGGTCGAGGGTGAGCAGCGCGGCCTCGGCATACAGGGAGGGCTCGGCCGCGAACAACCCGCCGTAGAGCCGCACGCCTCCGAAGGGGATCGGCCCCGGGTGGGACCCGCGATCCAGGTTCTGCGTTTGACCTGCTCCGAAGCGGGGGCCGATCGCTTGCATGCTGGTCATGCAGCCGCTGAGGGGTGCGATCAGGGAGAGCAGGACGCAGGCGAAGAGGGACGTGCGCGGCACGCTGAGCTCGCTTTCTGAGCGGCGTCTCGCCGCTGCTGGGTTCTCGGTGGGTTGCACGTCCTGGGCCCTCGCGCCGATCGCCGTAAGTCCTCGCCCCGTGTGGCGACCGACCCGGGCGCGTCGAACCTTCAACGGTCGTCCGACGAGCGCTCGACGCTTGCAGAGGGTGCCCCGGCCGGGCTGAACGCGCGAGCGCGGTCAGCCCGGACGAGGTTCAGGGAAGGTGTGCGAAGGGGGGCAGCTCCAGGGAGGTCGACCCGGTGTGCCCCACGAGCAGGGGCACGTCGAGGCGGTCCATGTAGTGCCGGTAGAAGTAGCTGCCGAAGCCGTAGGGGTGCAGCTCGAGGTCTTCGTCGCGCGCCGGGCGCAGGCTGCGCAGGGGCTGGGCCGCCCATTGCAAGCCGCGCCGCACGGCCTTGCTCGCCGCGCGCTCGGGGGGCAGCCCGCGGAAGCGGTAGCCGCGCTGGGCGAGCTGCTTCCCGGCGCGCTCGAGGGCGTGGCCGAGGTCGAGCTCGACCCGCCAGCGGGTGTCGATCAGGATCACGTCGGGCACGCCGAAGCTGTAGAACCAGCCCACGGTGCACACCGCGCTCGGGCCGCGGGAGCGCGAGAGCGAGAGCGTGGCGAAGCCGTGCTGGACCACGAGCGGCACGAAGCCCATGCGCGCCACGACCCGCTCGGGGTCCTGGTCGCTGAAGTAGGTGAAGCGTCGCAGGAGGTTGCGTCGCTTGTCCTGCCACAGGAGCGCGGCGAGCTCCTCGTGCTCGTCCGGGGTCGCGCTGAAGTCGTCGAAGGGCTCGAAGGGCACTCGGGCAGCGCGACGGCTGCTCCGGGGGCGCGCTTGCAGCGCCCCGGCGGGACTTGGGACCACGGCTCCACCTCACTCCAGCGCCGGCCTGTGCACGCCGGAGGCCAGCCCTAAGTGCCGCGTGTGTGGGCTCCTTGGCCCCAGTACGGGCCCACCTCGGGACGCACCCCGGGCCCCCCCGCAACCGGGGCGTTGCGCCCGCGCGGGGCGTGCGCGGCGGCGGTCGAGTTGGCACCCTGGGGGCGTGCGCCGTCCAGCCGTCTACCCCAACGAGGTCTAGCCGTGGGCCACGTCCACGTGGTCGGCACCCGCAAGCAGCCCGGGCGCTGCGCCTACTGCCACGACGCCCTGGGGGCCCTGGGGCACCGCTGCGAGGGCTGCGGGACCTGGATCCACCTCGATTGCTGGCGCGAGCTGGGCACCTGCCCGAGCCCGGGCTGCGACGCGCCGCCGCCCAAGGACGGCCGCGCTGGGGGCGAGCGGCGCCCG
>JAGQRJ010000508.1 GCA_020425635.1 Planctomycetota bacterium
ATCAGGTAGCCCAGGCGCTTGAGCGGGTCTTCTCCTACGTAGCCCAGCGCCTCCATGGCCTCTGCCGCGGCGTCGAGCAGGTCCTCGCGCTCGAGCAGCGCGAGCGCAGCTCGGCGACGCTCGGCGGTGAGCTTGGGTTCGCGAGCGGCCGCGTGCCCTGCCGCGGCGCGGGCGCGTTCGATCCGGTCGAGGAGCAGCGCGAGGTGGCCGAGGACCTGACGTCGTTCGCGCGCGAAGGAATCCGCGACCAAGTCCGCGAAGCGCCGCCGGTCCTTGAAAGCGTAGAGGTCGACGCGGTCACGAAACGGGGGTTCTCCCCCCAAGGCGAGTGCTACCCCAGCGACCAGCCGACCGCGACCGGGCCGCGGACCCTCGTCGAGAACGTAGCGCAAGCCGTCGACTTCCAGGCTCAGCACGTCTGCCGGATCGTTGCTCTCTCGAGCCTTCGAATGCTTACGCGCCACACCGCCTCCCGGACGGATCCCGGCTCCGCAGCGCACTCCACCGCGTCGAGATCGCGGTGAGTCGCCGGGGCCAACCTTCGCCATGTGTGCGGGTCCGGTGGGGCCCGCTGAACCCGTCCGGCGGCGGGAAGCGCGAATCGAAGTGCTGCGCGGGCGCCCCGGGGTCAACGACCCAAGGGGTGGAACAAGCCCCGCGCGGCAAGCGCTCGACCTATTGACGGAAATCGGGGAGGGAGCTCACGCGGAAAATCGAAGACAGGCGCCGAGGCGAGTGCGCTATCGCAGACCCTCAGCCACGGAAACTCAGCGAGTCACTCAACACGCCCAAGTATCCTCCTTGCTCGCGTCCGGAGTACCTCGTCTGGGTCCTTGGCTTGGACCTCGGCAAGCGCGTCGAGAGTGACGTGTATCCAGGTATCTGGGGCCGACTCAAGTATGGCGAGCGCGCGAAGACGAACGTCGAATCTCCGAGACCTGAGAAACGCCTCGAACTTCCTTCGCCCGAACATTGAGCCGATTAGTTCCAAGTCTTCGACGATCGCCGCAAGTTGAAACAGGTATTCGAGCGCGTCGTCGTCCCCGTCCACTTCCTGCGCCGCTTTGAGGAGCGAGCCGTCCTCTCCTGAGAGGTCTCCACGTCGATCCGCTGCATAACGAAGTACTTCGGCCCTCAACTCTAGGTCTTTTGAAACTAGGCCAGCAAGCTCGCAATACACCGAGACGCGGCAGAGTTCGAGAAGCGACAACACGATTCGAGTCTTGACCTCGCTCTGTAGTTTTGACAGCCCCTTAACGGTTCCTCTCACACCACCTTCGCGCTTCCAGCACGAGGGGAGAAACTCATTCATCAGCACGAACTTGAAGTAGTCGGTTGCTGTCTCCTTCTCAAGCTCTTCTACTGACTCAGCAGTGAACTCCTGTAGTGAGCGATCCAGGCGAGAAGGGAAGTCAAGCCGAGAGAACACCGATTTCGTCTTCGCGATTCCCCACTCCTGCGCGTCGCGCCGGAGCAGCCGGAACTGCCTAAGGATCAGCCTACTATCCACATGTGCCAGCAAGGAAAGCGCGGCGGAATGCAGCTCAGAGGTGCAATCTCCTTCCAAGATACGGAGCGCCGAATTGGACGCCCGCCCCCGGGTCGTTGGGCCAAGGGTTGATATCAGCGGGGAGGTGGCGCCAAGGACATCCACCTTCTGGTCGTCGGACAGCCTCGAAGATTCAAGCTCCTGGAGAACGATTCCTGCGCCCTCGTCTCCAAGCAGAACAAGCAGCGCGATCGCAGAATCAGAGCGGGAGTTCGGATAGTCACGAAGAGCGGCGACCAAGATCGATGCGCAAGCACGATCAGTCCTCCGCCCGGCGATCACTTCTCGGATGGTGGTCTCTACTCTGAACGGTTTGATCGATTCGCCTCCCTTGCCAAGTGCAGGTGACCTATCCTCGCCAGTTTCAGCCTGTGGCCTATCCGCGCCGGAGTGGTGCAAGGAGACCACCGACACTGGGGTAAATCCCCGGTGGGCCTCGGTTCCGAGAACGCTGCATGCGAGCAGGACCACAATCGGAGATAGGCCAAAGAGAGCGACGCAGAGCCTGAAACCCATAAGCACTATCTTCTCGGTTTTGGGTCTATCTCAGGAGCGGGAAGTGGTGAGCTTTCCGTGGGGATAAGATTCGAATCGCGATCGAAAGTCCAGCGCTCCTTGCTTACCTCCTTGTCTCCCTCCCACTTGGTCCTGGTTCGGATCTCCCCGGCCTCGGAAGTGGTGGTTGTAAGGACTTCACGAGCACCTGCGGGGCCGAACTTTTCTTGTCTCTTCCCCGTAGGCTCCTTTGCGCCCTTAGCGTAGGTCTCTACGTATGATCCGTCCTCAGTCAGGAAGCCCTTTTCTATTGGACGGCCGGTCCGAGTGTCCCACTTTGTCCACTTCTCTCGTTCTCCGGGTCCGTTGTAAAC
This sequence comes from Planctomycetota bacterium, assembly GCA_020425635.1. GTDB lineage: Bacteria > Planctomycetota > J058 > J058 > J058 > JAGQRJ01. The sequence goes on from JAGQRJ010000508.1 coordinate 2,419, forward strand.
AGTGCTTTCGGCTGTAAGCGGCATACCGTTCTTGTCGAATCTCACGAGGATCTCGTCCTCATGCTCTCGGTAACTCGTCGTCTTCACGAATCCTGCAACAAATACCACGACAGTTTTTCGAAGGATTCTGCGCTTGAGCAGGAGCGCTCTTCTTTCCTCCTCCGTGCATGGGCGGGTGCTCCCGTTCGGGTCGTACCAGGTCGTAGGGCTCTCAGTCAGAGGCTCGTACCATGTAACTATGATTGTTGCCATCCCGTTTTTGCTGTCGAGGTAGGTTTCGACCTCTGCGTAGGGCTCTGCCCCTAGTCCCATAGGGTCCACCAGGTTCACCGGATTGTTTGAACAGTAGCTCTGCCCATTCCCCCGCTGCCCCGGATCCCCCCACAGCCCGAGCAGATCCCGACTCACGAACCGCCCCGCGACGGGGTCGTAATACCTCAACCGGTAGTAGAAGAGCCCTGAGTCCTCCTCGTAGGAGACCTCCCCACCCGCGCTCAGCGTCCGCAGCCCTGACACCCCGCTAGCGGCGGTTGATCAAGAAGGTCGCGACCTGGTCGAGGAAGGCGCGCAGGGTCTGCTGCACCTGGAGCTCGAGCTCCACGCCGTCGAGGGCGTGGTCCATGCAGGCCATCCAGGCGTCGCGCGCGGCGCGGTCGATCGGGAACGGGGCGTGGCGCATGCGCAGCCGGGGGTGGCCGCGCTGCTCGACGTAGTCGGGGGGGCCGCCGAAGCGCCCGCGGAGGAAGAGCAGCAGGCGCTCCTCGGCGGGGGCCAGGTCCTGCTCGGGGTACATCGGGCGCAGCAGCGGGTGCTCGGCGACCCGCGCGTAGAACCCGCGCACGATCGCGGCCAGGGTCTCCTCGCCGAGCTGCGCGTAGAGCTGCCCGACGGGGTCGCTGAGCGGGAGCGGTCCACTCACTCGGCGAGGGTCTCCACCTCGGCCACCGCCAGCAAGCTCCGCGCGAGGGCCGCCTCGGCCTCGGCCGCGTCGGCGAAGCAGCGGCCCTGGAGCACCACGGTGACCACGCAGTGCCCCACACGGACCGCGGCGACGCTGCCGATCGGCTGGCGGTCGACCTCGACCCGCGCCAGCCGCGCCTCGTCGCCGAGCGCGAAGCCCTCCACCGGAGTGAGCTCGACCTCGCCCTCGACCAGCTCGGCGCCCACCCGCAGCCCGGTCCAGGCCGCGCGGAGGGCCACCCGGGCGTCGCGCTCGCCGCCCTCGCGGGAGACCGTGCTCACCAGGAACAAGGCGTCGTCCTCGTAGCGGTAGGTCACCTCCCAGGTGCCGTCGAAGTAGCCGAACTTCTCGAGAGACCCTGGCGTCGCCCGCCGTCCGCGGAGCTCGCCCTCGAGGTCGCCGACCTCCAGCACCAGGGCCCGGTCGGCGGGGCTCACGGGGAGCGGGGTCTTGCTCGACTCGTAGGCCACCGCGACCCCCACCGAGCCCACCGCGACAACCCCGGCGAGCAGCACGGGCGCGAGGGCCAGCAGCAACCAGCGCCGGCGCAGGCGGCGAGGTGCAGGGGCGCGGGGGACGACGGTCTCCGACATGTCCTTGCTATAGCAGCTCCCCCGCGCCCGTGCCTGCCTCGCGGACCAACTCGCGCTACCCTCGGTGCCGGGAGGAGGTCTCCATGCGCCGCTGGACGATGCTCGGGCTGCTGCTGCTGGTCGCCTGCGCGACGGGGGGCGCGCAGCCCCACGACCCCCCTCCGACCCCCGAACAGGAGCCGCCCGTGTCTGGGTTCGAACGCCTCGCCGACTACACCGCCCCCGACGGCGCGGTGCTCGGGAGCCTCTACCGCCACCGGGCGACGGGGATGCAAGTCCGCGTGCTGCTCAACGAGAGCGTGCCCCAGGCCTTCCTGCACGTGCGCACCCTGCCCGCCTCCGAGGGGGGAGAGCCGCACACGGGCGAGCACCTGCTGCTCGGCAAGGGCGTCCGCGGCAAGACCCTCGCCGCGGCCTCGTCCATGAGCCTGGTCGAGTCGACCGCCTACACCGACCAGACCGAGACCTGCTACTCGTTCAACTGCGCCGCGGGGGAGGCGACCTTCCTCGACGTGCTCGAGCAGACCCTGCGCGCGCTGTGGCTCCCCGACTACACCGACGAGGAGATCCGGCGCGAGGTGTGCCACCTGGTCGTCACCGCCGACGAGGGCGGGGCGTTGCACCTCGAGGAGCAGGGCACGGTCTACAACGAAATGGTCGCGACCTTCGAGCGCCGCTGGATCGTGTTCTACGAGCTCGCGCGCCTGCTCTACGGCCCCGAGCACCCGCTGAGCTACGTCGCCGGAGGACGCCCCGAGGGGATCCGCGCCCTGACCCCGGCGGAGATCCGCCGCTTCCACGCGCGCTACTACCACCCGGCAGGCACCGGCCTGATCCTGGCCCTCCCGCGCTCCATGCCCGCCGCCGACGTGCTCGAGAAGCTCGACGCGCTGCTCGTGGAGCTCGCCGCGGCCCCCGAGCTCGGCGAGCGCCCGGGCGAGCTGGCGCAGGTGCCCCCGATCCACCCCGCGACCCCCGCCGGCGTGCTCCGCGTGCCCTACCCCACCGCCAACGAAGAGGACACCGGGACCCTGATCTACGCCTGGACCCCGCGCGAGCGCGGCGACCTGGGCGAGGAGCTGCTGCGCGAGCTGTTCCTCTCGGGCCTCGGCGACGGCGAGGCCTCGAACCTGCACAAGCTCCTGATCGACCAGGCGACCCGCGCCCAGGAGGTCCCCGCCAGCCGGGTGTGGTCCTACCTCGACTGCGAGGACCGCTGGTGCCACCCCGTGGTCGGGCTCTCGGGCTTCGGCCGCGCCGACGACGCCAAGCTCGAGGCGATCCTGGCCGCGATCCAGGCCGAGGCCCAGCGCCTGGCGGCGCTGCCCGCCGACGACCCCGAGCTCGCGCGCTTCAACGCGCGGATCCGCACCCGGCTCGTCGATCGGGAGCGCGGCTACAAGCGCGCGCTGAGCTCCCCCCCGGCCTTCGGCAAGCGCAGCGGGCGCAACTTCTGGGTCTCGCACCTGCGCGACGTCGACCGCCAGGGCGGCGAGGCGCGCTCGCTGATCCTGCAGGGCGCCCTCGACTTCGTCGCCGCCCAGCTCGAGGGCGACACCAACCCCTGGGGCGCTGTCGTCGCGGGCCTCGGGCTCGAAGCCCGGCCCTACGTCGCGCTCTCCGAGCCGAGCCTCGCGGAGCAGACCCGCCGGGCGGCCGCGCGGGAGGCGCGCCTGGCCCAGGCCCACGCCGAGCTGGCGGCGGCCCACCCGGACCAGACCTTGGAGCAGAGCCTCGCGGCCCTCCAGGCCGAGCAGGCCGAGGCCGGCGCCGCGATCCTCGCCCGCGACGCCCAGGTGGCCACACCGCCCCTGGTCGACGACGTCCCCGCCAACCTCGACCCCCACCTCCCCACCCGCAGCTTCGAGGTCGCCGGGCTCCCGGCGCTGGCGGTCGAGGTCGAGGGCTTGAGCGCCACCCAGCTCAGCCTCTACGTGCCCCTCGACGGCGTGCGCCGCGACGAGCTGGTCTTCCTCCCGCTGTTCCCGACCCTGCTCAGCGGGCTCGGGATCCGCTCCGAGGCCGAGACCCTCGCCTACGACGAGCTGGCCGAGCGGCTGGCCCTCGAGGTCGGCGGCCTCGGCGCCAGCTTCGACGTCCGCGGGCAGACCGGGCGGCGCGAGTTCGTGGTCACCGCAGGCGGCGTCGACCTCGCCGAGGCCAAGCTCGCGCTGGCCTGGCTCGAGCGCTGCCTGCGCGAGGTCGACCTCGACCCGCAGAACCTCCCCCGCTTGCGCGACGTCGTGCTGACCCTGCGGCGGGACCTGCGCGGTCGCCTGGGCCAGTCGGAGGAGGGCTGGGTCCGCAACCCCGCTGCCGCCCTGCGCTTCGAGGACGACCCGATCGCCTGGAGCTGCGACTCGATCTTCACGCGCCTGTTCCACCTCGCGCGCTTGACCTGGCTGCTCGAGGCGCCTCCCGAGGGCGACGACCTGGATCGAGTCGTCGCGCTCCGCGCCGCCCTCGCCGCCGAGCTCGAGGCCGGACGCGAGCCAGGTCAGGCCCTGGACGCGCTGGCGCGCGCCCTCGCGGGCGAGGCCGCCACCCCCGACGACGCGCTCTCGCCGGCGGCCCAGTCGGCGCTGGCCCCCTGCCTGGGGGAAGCCGCCGCGGCCTTCCGCGCCGGGGGCGGCGCGGCCTTCCTGCGCGACCTCGAGACCCTGCTCGCCGACCTCCCCGCCCCGACC
>JAGQRJ010000509.1 GCA_020425635.1 Planctomycetota bacterium
CCAGGTGTAGCTCACGACCTCGCCGTCGGGGTCGCTGGAGTTGCTGGCGTCCAGCTCGACGGGTTCTCCGACCTTGGCCTGGAGCGTGGTTGGGGTGACCCGCGCCTCGGGGCTGCGGTTGGGGGCCAGGGGCTCGGGCTTCGGCTCCGGGCTGGGCTCGGGCTCCCTGGCGGGCTGCGGTTCGGGGTCTTGCTGCGCCGAGGCGCCGGGGCCGTCCGGATCCTGGCCGCCGCTGGGGTCCTCTCGCTCCGGGGCCGCGGCGGGCGGGGGCGGAGGGTCGCTGCAGCCCGTCAGCGAAACGGCCAGCACCAGGGCGATCCATGCACGTCGGCTCACAGCGGCCTCCTCTCGAGAGAGCTTAGCGAACCAGGCCGACGTGCCGCTGGCGTCTACCCGGCCACAGGCCGGGTCTCACTGTCTTGAACAACACTGCTGGCCGCACTTCGAATCCACGAGCGGAGCGAGTGGTGAGAACTAGCGTGGCCGGGTGGGGCAGGCGAGGGCCAGCTCCTCGTATGCCTGGTGGACTTGGCCGCCTCGCCAGCTCAGGCCTCCGTCGCTGAGGACGTCGACGTAGTAGGCCTCCACGTCGCCCGCGAGGGCGTCGCGCTGAGGCACGACGAGCGCGAGCTCGGCGAGGGCCAGCCCCGCGATCGCCAGGCTCGCGCAGGCGACCGCGACTCGACCCCGGAAGGCGTCCAAGCCTGGAGCGGGGTTCCGGTCCCGGGCGAGCCACGCCCAGGTCGCTCCGAGCACCTGGGCCCCTGCGCCTGCGAGCTGGGCGCGCGGGTCGAGCACGAACCACGCCAGCGCCGCGCCGCCCGCCACGAGGACCAAGGGCGCCCAGGGCTGCTGCGGGAGCGCGAGGCGCTCGCGGACCGCGCGGCGCAGAAGCCAGCTCGAAGCGAAGCCCGCGCCCGCGAGCAGCGACGCGAGCGCCGCGTAGGTGGAGGGGGCGTCGGAGGGGAGCGCCGTTTGCCCGGCGAGGAGCAGCGTCGCGACGCCGAAGCTGGGGCCGACTACGAGCAAGGCTTCGCCCAGGGTGAAGCGAGCTCCACACCCGGCGCTCGGACCCCGACCTGCTCCGGCCCCCGCGACGAGCCACGCCCCGGCGAGGACCAGGAGCCCCCACAGCCCCAAGGAACGCAGCAGCGCGCGGTCGAGGTCCCGGTTGAGCGCGGGGTCGTAGGCGGCGGTCCAAACTCCCTCGCGGACCGTGACCCGATCGAGGGCACCCAGCGGTGTGTCGCGGCTCACCGGCGGCGTGCGGCGGGCGGTGAGGGCGTCGAGGCGCTCGCGCTCCCGCGCCGCGGCGACGCTCGCGGGCCCGAGCTCGGGGTCCCAGAGGCCGTCGGTTTCGCTCACCAGGAACGCGCCGATCATCAACCCGATCGTCGTCTGGCTCTCGGTCGCCATGCGCAGGCCGAGGCGGCGGCCTAGCTCGAGGAGCGAGGCGCGCTGGGCCGGGGGGGTGGATTCGGCCAGTCGCAGCAGGGTCCGGCCTGAGTCCAGGACCGCGAATGCTTCGGGCAGCTCGATCGACCCACACGCCGCGAGGCGGCGAGTGAGGCGGCGCAAGGGCGTCCCGTCGGCGCTCGCCGCGAGGCGCGCGCTGTGCTCGGCGTGGTGGGTGCCGAAGGACGGGCGCGAGAGCCCGCGGCGCAGGAGCGACGTGGCGCGGCGGAGGGCGACGGGGTCGGTCACCCGAGTGAGCGAGGAGAGCTCGGCCCACTCCACCGCGCCGGCGAGGGGGTCTGCCGAGCAGGGCGTCACCGCGAGCTCCAGCTCGAGCAGCCCGGCCGTGACCTGGTAGAGGCCGTTTTGGGGGTCTCGTGCGCTGACCGCGAGGGCGCGCTGGATCGCGCTGTGCAGGGCCTGGGCGTACTCGGGCCAAGCGAGCGCGCGAGCTCGGCGATACGCAGCAGCCGCGGGGGCACGAGGGGTCTGCTCGAGCACCGCCAGGAGCCCCTGATCGACGGGGAGCATGGAGCCTGCGCCCACTCGCTGGGCGTAGCGCGCCCGGGCCGCGGCGCAGTCCTCGAGGGCCCGTCGCAGCGACTCGACCGCCTCGATCTCCTGGGGCAGCGGCGGCGAGCTCTCGACCGGCGCGGAGCGCGCAGGGGAGCCTTGCAGGCGCAGGTAGTCGGGCAGGGCGAGCAGGTCTCGGTCGACCCAGGCCACCCCTGAGAGCAGCGAGAGTGCCACGAGGGCGTAGACGTGGCGGGGGCGAAGGCGGGGCATGGAGCTCTCCCTGCGGGGACCGCAGCTGGACCGAACTGCGCGGGGCGCGCGCCTCGGGGGTGCCTCGGCCTGAAGACGCGCGGAGGCGCGGGAGGTTCACTCCTCGGGGAGCTGGAGCCGCGTCATGCGGTTGGTGGCCGGGGGCGGGCCCCGGCGCGTGGTGCGCGCGATCATCAGCAGCGCGGTGTGAGGCTGGGCTGCGATCGCGCGGACCACGTGCCCGAACAGCGGGGTCCCAGGTTGGCGGCTGAGCCCGATGATCACGAGGTCGAAGTCCGCGGCCTCGGTCACCAGCAGCTCGGCGGGGTCCGCGGAGACCTCCACGCGATGCGCGCTGGCGCGAATGTCTTCGGCGAGCTCCGCCAGGCGCTCCGTCGCGCCGCGGCGCTCGGCCTCGTCGCGGACGGCGCGCCAGAGGGTCACGTCGCGGGGCCGCCGGCGCTCCAGGAGCCCCAGGACCCGGGCGCGCAAGGGGTCGTGGCCGCTGCCCCCCGCGACCGGGACGAGGATCCGCTGCACGTCCTGCAGGCTGAAGCCCTCGGGCGCGCTGAGGATCGCGACGTCGAGCGGGCTGTCGGAGACCACACGCTCGAGGAAGGCCGTGCTCTCCGGGGTGTCGAGGCTGCTCATGCCGAGCAAGAGGATCTCCGGCCTGCGCTCGCGGATCGTGCGCTTGATCGCGCGGGCGGCGTCGGCCTCGACCCGCACGATCCCCTCGAAGGGCCTCCGCGAGCGCGCGGCCACACGGACCGCCCGACGCATGGCGCCGGTCGTGCGGTCGTAGGCGGCGAGCACCTCGTCGACGTCGGCGCCTTCGGCGTGCCGGGAGACGGTCAGCGCGACGACCTGGCCCCACTCCGGGGGCGCCATGGCGTGGGCCAGCTCGAGCAAGGTCTCGGCGCGCTCGGGGCGCGCGATCGGCACGAGGATCAGCGGCTCTCGCCCGCGGAGTCGGATCAGGTCGGCGTCGAGGGCTTCGGCGCGAGCCGAGAGCGTCTCCGCGCGCGCCCGGAAGTGCACCTGGTAGAGCAGGACCCCGAGGATCAGCCAGGCGCCGCCGAGGATCGTGGCCAGGGGGGCGGTCTGGACCTGGACCGCGGCGAGCGCCAGGCAGCCGAGGATTCCCACGAGCGGCAGCACGGGGTAGAGCGGCGCTTGGAAGGTGCGGTGGCTGACCCCCCCGCGCACGCGCACCAGCAGCCCGGCGCCGTTGGTCAGGGCGAAGGAGAGGAGGAAGATCAGCGAAGCCAGCGCGCCCGCGACCTCCACGTCGCCCGTGGTCAGCACGAGGGCCACCGCCAGCGCGAGGCTCGTGCCGAGGGCCGCGCGCGGGGACTGCGACTTGCCGGTCAGCCGCGCCAGGGGCCGCGGGAGGGCGCGATCGACGGCCATCGAGTGGGACGCGCGCGAGGCGGCCAGGAGCGCCGAGGAGAGCGCGGTGAAGGTGGCGAGCAGCCCGCCGACGACCACGACCCACAGCCCGAAGCGCCCCAGGTAGCGCTGCGCGCCGATGGCGACGGCCTCTTCGCCCAGCTTCCCGAGCTCTTTCCAGGCAGGTTCTTCCCCGCTCCCGCCCACGGCGAGCAGCACGAGCAGCAGCCCGAGGTAGCACCCGAGGGTCACCCCGATCGAGAGGAACATCGCCCGCGGCAGCGTGCGGGTCGGCTCGCGGACCTCCCCGGCCACCGAGGCGATCACCTCGAAGCCCTCGAGCGCGATGAACGTAAAGGTCATGGCCGCGAGCACCGCGCCGAAGCCGAAGGGCAGCGCGGGGCGGAGCGCCGCGGCGGTCTGGGCCAGGGGCTGGGCCACCACGAAGCCCAGCCCTGGGATCAGGAGCACGGCGAAGGCCACCAGCTTGGCGACGGTGACGCTGCGCCCCGCCGAGCTGCCGCCGCGCAGGAGCAGCGCGCTGCCGACGACGAGCACCGCGACCGCGGCGCCGCTGACGAGCCACGGCGGAGTCTCGCGACCGAGCGCTGCGCAGGCCATTCCAAGGAAGGCGCCGAAGCCGAGGGCGTAGAGGACGGCGGCGACGATGTAGGCCAACCACAGCACCCAGCCGGCCGCGAAGGCGCCGCCGATCGGGAACACCCGCTTGGCGAACACGTAGCTCCCGCCGGACTCGGGGAAGGCAGACCCGAGCTCCGCGAAGCTGAAGGCGGTCACGAAGGCCAGGGCGCCGCTGAGGGCGAAGGAGAGCAGCGCGCCTGGGCCCGCCGTGCGAAAGGCCACCCCGCAGAGCACGAAGATCCCCGCGCCGAGCATGGCCGAGATCCCGATCAAGGTCGCGCTCCACACTCCCAGGTGACGCGGATCGGGAGGCGACGCGTTCTCCGGCGGTGGGGTGGGTTCGGTCAACGGGCGCTCCTCGCGGGAGGATACCGAGCCAGCGCGGGGAAGCCACCCGCAGTCGGAACTGCTCCGAGGAGGGGCTCGAGGCTCGTATAGTGAGCGCTGCGAGGTCGCAGCCCGGTGCCCGAAGCCTTCCCCTTCAACCCAGCTGAGCGACCCTCCGAGGCGGGGGCGCCCCGGGAGCGGGTGTTCCGCACCGAGGGCCTGACGAAGGTCTACGACATGGGCGAGGTCCAGGTGCAGGCGCTGCGGGGAGTCGACCTCGACCTCTTCGCCGGCGAGTTCGTCGTCTTGCTCGGGGCGTCAGGGAGCGGCAAGTCGACCCTGCTCAACATCCTCGGAGGGCTCGACGTCGCCAGCGCGGGGCGGGTCTGGTACCGCGACCAGGAGCTGACTCGCGCCAACGACGCCCTGCTCACGGAGTACCGGCGCAAACACGTGGGCTTCGTGTTTCAGTTCTACAACCTGATCCCGAGCCTCACCGCGCGCGAGAACGTGGCCGTGGTCACCGAGATCGCCGAGGACCCCATGCCTCCCGAGGAGGCCTTGGCCCTGGTCGAGCTGCGCGAACGACAGGACCACTTCCCGGCCCAGCTCTCAGGGGGTGAGCAGCAGC